>JAEZIH010000016.1 GCA_023416055.1 Pseudomonadota bacterium
GAACATCGACCTGCTGACCCGCTACGGCACCGAGACCGAGGGCGTTCAGCTGGATCGCCTGGGCGGGGCCGGCTGGCAGGCCCGCAAGGCCAAGGCCAAGCAGCGGCGGCGCGACATGGGGGAGGGCCTGAGCGCCCTGGCCGCCAAGCGCTCGCTGCGCACTTCCGACGCCATCACCCCGCCACAGGGCCTTTTCGACGAGTTCTGCGCCCGCTTCCCCTACGAGGAGACCGACGACCAGCTGGCCGCCATCGGCGACGTGCTGGAGGACCTCGGCAAGGGCACGCCGATGGACCGGCTGATCTGCGGCGACGTCGGCTTCGGCAAGACCGAGGTAGCTCTGCGCGCGGCCTTCGTGGTGGCCATGAGCGGCCAGCAGGTCGCCGTCGTTTGCCCGACCACCCTGCTGGCGCGGCAGCATTTCAAGACCTTCAGCGAACGGTTCGCCGGCTGGCCGATCAAGGTGCGGCACCTGTCGCGCATGGTGACGGCGAAGGACGCCGCCGAGACTCGCGCGGGCCTGAAGGATGGCTCGTTCGAGATCGTCGTCGGCACCCATGCGGTGCTCAGCGAACAGGTCGGGTTCAAGGACCTGGGCCTTGTTATCGTCGACGAGGAGCAGCACTTCGGCGTCAAGCACAAGGAGAAGCTGAAGAGCCTGCGCGCCGACGTGCATCTGCTGACCCTGACGGCGACGCCGATCCCGCGGACGCTGCAGATGGCGCTGTCGGGCATCCGCGAGATGTCGATCATCGCCACCCCGCCGGTCGATCGCCTGGCGGTGCGGACCTATGTCACCCCATGGGACCCGGTGCTGATCCGCGAGGCCCTGCTGCGCGAGAAATACCGCGGCGGTCAGGCCTACTACGTCGTGCCGCGCCTCAGCGACCTGCCGGACATCGAGAAATTCCTCCGCGAGCAGGTCCCCGAGATCAAGTTCGTGGTCGGCCACGGCCAGATGTCGGCCACCCAGCTTGAAGACGTGATGAGCGCCTTCTACGACGGCAGCTACGACCTGCTGCTCTCGACCACCATCGTCGAGAGCGGTCTGGACGTGCCGACAGCCAACACATTGATCGTGCACAAGGCCGACATGTTCGGCCTCGCCCAGCTGCACCAGATCCGGGGCCGCATCGGGCGGGCCAAGGCGCGCGCCTTCGCCTATCTGACCACGCCTCCCGAGAAGCCGATGAGCCTTTCGGCCGAGCGCCGGCTGCAGGTCCTCCAGTCGCTGGACAACCTCGGCGCAGGATTCCAGCTGGCCAGCCACGACCTCGACCAGCGCGGCGGCGGCAACCTGCTGGGCGACGAGCAGTCGGGCCACATCCGCGAGGTCGGCGTCGAGCTGTACCAGCAGATGCTGGAGGACGCCGTGGCCGAGTTGCGTCAGGCCGGCGAGGGCGGCGGCGTCGTCGACCGCGGCTGGTCTCCCGCCATCAACGTCGGCGTGGCGGTGCTGATTCCCGAAGACTATGTGCCCGATCTCAACGTGCGTCTGAGCCTGTATCGCCGCCTGTCCGACGCCGAGAACAACGAGACCCGCGAGGCCCTGGCCGCCGAGCTGATCGACCGCTTCGGGCCGCTGCCTGATGAGGCGAAGCAGCTGCTGCGCATCGTCGGCATCAAGGCCAATTGCAAGACCGCCTGCGTGGAGCGCATCGACGTCGGGCCCAAGGGCGCGGTCCTGACCCTGCGCAACAACGAGTTCCCGAATCCCGCCGGCCTGGTCGGCCTGATCCAGAAGAACCACGCCTACTGGAAGATCCGGCCGGACCAGAAAATCGTCGTCAAGGGCGATTGGGACACGCCGGAGGACCGGCTGAAGGTGGCCGAACGCATCACCGCCGATCTGGCCCGGGTGGCAGGGGCGGCCTGAGGTGGAGGTCCGCAATGCGACCGAGGAAGACTGGGCCGCGATCTGGCCGATCATTCGCGCGGTCTGTCGCGCCGGCGAGACCTACACCTATCCGACGGACATCACGGAGCCGCACGGCCGGTCCCTGTGGATAACGCCGCCGCCCGGGGTGACGTTGGTGGCGGTCGAGGACGGCGAGATCCTGGGAACGGCCAGGATGGGGCCCAACCACATGGGCCCCGGCGCCCACGTCGCCACCGCCAGCTTCATGGTCGCGGAAGCTGCTCGGGGGCGCGGCGTGGGGCGCAGGCTGGGCGAGGAAGTCATCCAGCGCGCCCAGGCCTCAGGTTACCGCGCCATGCAGTTCAACGCCGTTGTAGAGGCCAATCGCGGCGCTGTTCATCTCTGGAAGTCGCTGGGTTTCGACATCGTCGGCGTCGCGCCCGAGGCCTTCGATCATCCCAGGGAAGGCCTTGTCGGCCTGTACATCATGCACCGCCGGCTCTGAGGGCCGTCAGCACCCCGGCGCGACGGTCTCGAAGCGTTCGTCCCACCACCCCTGCCAGCGCGACCGGAGTGCGGAGTAGGCGACGTCATCGAGGCCGTAGGTGGTCAGGGTCAGCATGACGAAGCCGTTCGGCTTCTTCTCCGTCGGCGGCTGGTCGACGACGACCAGCAGGCCGTCGCCCCATCCATCGACGGTGACGCCGATCTGGTGGCGGGCCGTGAACCACACCTCGCCCGCGGCCTCAATCTCCGGCCCAAGAGGCCCGGACCAAGGCTCGCCCGCGGCCGGCGCGGCGTCGAGGCCGAGCAGGTCGCGTCCGAGCCCGTCGGCGCGCGGCGGTCCCGAGAAGAACAGGGTCCGGCGCGGCGCCAGCTGATGCCGGGCGATGGCGAAGGCCAGCTGCCAGGTGAAGGAGATCCAGCCCTCTATCATGCCGTCGAAGGCGTCCGGGGCCTGACCGGCGGGGAGCGAGCGCACCACGCGGACAAGGCAGTGGTCGCCGCGGCGTTCGACCTCGTAGCGGTCGTTGACGCCCTCGAACACGACCGTGCCCGCCGCCTCGTCCGCCCGGGCGTGGGTGGCGAAGATGAAGTCGATCTCGTCCTTGAGGCTGTCGGCCTCCCAGCCGAACCATTCCCTGATCTTCGCGGGATCGCGCAGGGCGTCCCAGACCACCTCGAAGGAGGCGGGAACAGTCGTCTCGACGAGGAGGTGATCCTCCAGGGCCGGATTTGTCATTGGACGGCTCCTTGCGTGCTCGTAGCGCGGATGTCGGCGGAGGCGCGCTCCAGCACGGCGGCGGGAGATTCGCCCGGGCCGACCTCGGCGACCCCGACCTCGAACTCGACGACGAAGGGGGCGCGCTCCGGCCCCGCGTCGAAGGCGGTGCAGCCGATCACCGCCGCGATGCGGTCGGCGGCGATGCGGGCCGCGGCGGCGCGGGTGGCGGGCAGGGCGAGAGCGAAGACGTCGGGCGACAGGCGGGCGGCGGTGTCCTCGGTGCGGATCAGGCGCGAGACCATGGCCCCGATCTGCGGCAGGGCGCGATCCAGCCAGCCGTCGCGGCGGGCCTCGCCCACCGCTTCCGTCTCGGACACCCTCAACACCACGACCGACAGGGGCCGCCGACGCTGGCGCGCGCCGTCCGCCACCCGAGCGAGGTGGCTGGCGAACAGCTCGGGCGTGAACAGCCCGGTGGCAGGATCGGTCAGCCCGGAACCCCGCGCGCTCTCGAGGGCGCGGCGGATAGCGAGGTGCCGACGGTGATGGCGAGCGAGGGCGACGATCCGCTCGGCGGTCTCGTCTTCCGGCGTATCGGCGGCGGCGACGTCGGCGAAGCCGCGGTTGTACAGCTCGGACAGGTTTATTTCGCCGGAACCGCGCAGATAGAGCACCGCCGGGATGTGGTAGAGGCGGGTGTTGCGCTTCATGCCGGAGGCGATCGACAGGGCCGGAGCGTGGTCCTCGGCGCCCCAGAGCACGGCGGCGTCGAACGGACGTTCGTGCAGATAGTCAAAGGCGGTGTAGGGCGTCGGCGCCGCCACCACCTCACAGCCGCGGGCGCCGAGCGCATTGGACAGGGCGAGGAAATGCCGGTCCGGCTTGCCGGCGGCCAGCACCCTCAACGGGCTGGCGTCAGGTTCGGAGACGGGCAGGGGCTCGCCGCGGGCAGCGAAGGTCGCCTCGCGCAGCACCATCTCCTCCTCGGCGATGGCCGAGCGGGCCAGGTTCTCGAGTCTCAGGGCGGCCTGCGCCGCGTGCGGCGGGCCGGACATGACGATGTCAGCGCTGCCGGCCGGCCAGTCAGCGGCCTGGGGTCCGATGGCCATCACGGGGAGACGTCGCGGGGACACGGTCTGGCGAAGGGCGGCGACGCCGTCGGCGGCCTCGGGCAGGCGGGCGTCCAGGATTACCGTCTCGAGCGGCCAGTCGATCAGCACCTGGACCGCCCCGGCCAGCGAGCGGGCGGTGACCGTGCGCCAGCCCAGCGCGTCCAGTCCCTGACACAGGGAGCCGACCAGGTCGTCGTCCGGAGCGACGACCAGAATGCGCGGATCGGAAGTCACGGCGAAGTCTCCGGCGGCCCCCCACCTGGCCGCGATCTCTGGGCGCGGACCATACAGACGACGCCCGCGGCGAGGCAACTGGCCCCGGCGTCCTTTCCCCAGACGCGAATTGCTTTAAAGGAAGCCTCCTTCCGGGGGCGGAACAGGATACGGGATTGCAGTCCAGGACCGAGATCGAGCAGGCCGTGCGCTGGGCCGCGCCGGCGCTTTGGGGCCGGCTGGCGGTCAAGGCGTTCGCGCGCAGCTGGGGCCGCGACGTCATGCTCTACACGGGCGGTGTCTCCTTCTTCGCCCTGCTGGCCGTGTTCCCGGCCATCGCCATTCTGATCGGCTTCTACAAGGCGGTGCTGTCGATCAGCCAGGTCGCCGAGCAGGCGGCGGCCCTTGCCGACGTCATGCCCTACGCCGCCCGCGCTATCTTCCTGACCGAGATCGACAGGCTGGCCAACGCCTCGGCCCGAACGGTCTCGGCCCAGAGCCTCTTCGCCCTGATCATCGGCGGCTACGCCGCGCATCGTGGGTTCAAGGCCCTGCTCGCCGGGCTGAACCTGATCCACGACGAGACCGAGCCGCACGGATTCCTCAAATTCAACCTGCTGGCCTTCTTCGTGGCCCTGTTCGCCTTCGCCCTGTTCACGGTCGTCTCGGGCGCCGTTGTGACCTCGCGCCTGCTGCGACACACCGGCCCGGGAGAGGTCGCAGAGGCGAGCGGCGCCGGCCTGGCCCTCGTCGAGCTGTGGCCGGCGCTTGGTCTCGCCGTCGGACTGACCCTGCTTTACCGCTACGCCATGTCCCATCGCGATCGGGTCGAGTGGTTCCCGGCCATCACCGGCGGCGTCATCGCCACCGTCCTGTCGACCGTCTCCTCGTGGCTGTGCGCCATCTATGTCGAGCAGATCGCCCCGTTGGGCGCGACCTACGGCTCCGTCGGCGCCATCGTGGTGCTGCTGATCTGGCTGTCGTGGAACGTGAACGCCATCTTCTACGGCGGCGCCTTCGCCACCGAGATGGAGATCGTTCAGCGCTCGGCCGGCGCGCCGGAGTTCAAGGACGACGAACCGTTGCCCGAATCTGTGGTCAGTCTGTCGGAACGCCGGGCGTCTCGACCTCGATAGTCAGCACGCCGCCGGCGTCCTCGACCGAGAGCACCCGGCCGCCCAGTCCCGCCATCAGATGCGGCACGTCGATACGCGCCATCGGGTCGGTGGCCAGCAGGGTCAGGCGACTGAGCGGCGGCGCCTCCCGCACCGCCTTCTGCAGGCGCAGGCTGGGGGTCGGGCAGCGGTGGCCGCGGGCGTCGACGATCATGCGCCGATCCGATCGATGATCAGGCCCAGGGCGACGCGCACGCTCTCCAGCCGCACCGCCTCGCGGCCGTTGTCGCCGAAGCGCCGCTCCGCATGCACCACTCCGTTCGGTCCAGCGGCGGCGAAATGCACCAGTCCGACGGGCTTCTCCGCCGTGCCGCCGCCCGGGCCGGCCACGCCGGTGACCGAGACGGCGACCTGGGCGGCTGAGCGCGCCAGAGCCCCCTCGGCCATGGCCCGAGCCACCGGCTCGGACACGGCACCGTGCAGGTCGATCAGATCCGCCGGCACGCCCAGCAGTTCGCTCTTGGCTGCGTTGCTGTAGGTGACGAAGCCGCGCTCGACCACGGCCGACGACCCCGCCACTGCAGTCAGGGCGCCTGCCACCAGCCCGCCGGTGCAGCTCTCGGCCGTGGCGACCATCAGACCGCGCGCGGCGGCGGCCTCGATGACCTCTCGCGCAAGGCGTTCGATATCGGCGGGAAACATCTAGCGGGGCCTTTCGGAGCGGCGGCGAGTCGGACAGGCTGCGGGTTGCGCCCGAGGGCGCCAGCATAAGGGGCGGGAATGAGCGAGACCACTGGCGACTCCGGCCTGGCCGTGCGGCCGGCCGACCGGCTGACGCCCTGGCTGTTCGCCCTGGCCATCTTCACCTCAGCCTCGCTGGTCTTCGTGGTCCAGCCGATGGTGACCAAGCTGGTCCTGCCAATGCTGGGCGGCTCGCCGGCGGTGTGGAACACCGCCATGGTCTTCTTCCAGGCGGCGCTGCTGGCCGGATACCTTTACGCCCACCTGCTGCAGCGCGTCGCCTCGATCCGCCTGCAGGTGGTGGTCCACCTCGGCCTGCTGCTGGCCGCGGCCCTGTTCCTGCCGCTGCATGTCAACGGCTGGCTCGGCGACCCCAATCCCGCGGCGCCGATCGGCTGGCTGCTCGCCACCCTGGCCTTGTCGGTGGGCGCGCCGTTCGCCGTCCTGTCCGCGACCGCACCCCTGCTGCAGGCCTGGTTCGCCCGCGTCCGCGCCGGCCATGCCGACGGCAAGAACCCGTATGTCCTCTACGCCGCCTCCAACCTCGGCAGCTTCCTGGCCCTGCTGTCCTATCCCTTCGTCATCGAACCCCTGGCCACCCTGTTCGGCCAGCGCATGGGGTGGACGGCCGGCTACGTGGCCTTCGTGCTGATGGTCGCGGGCCTGGCCCTCATCGTCTGGCGCCGGCGCGAGGACCGCGCCGCCGAGCCGGCTCGACTGGCGGCGACGCCAGCCATTCCATGGCGCGCGAAGGCGGTGCTGATCCTGCTGGCCGCGGCGCCGTCCAGCCTGATGCTGGGGGTGACCGCCCACCTGTCGACCGACGTCGCCTCGGCGCCCTTCCTGTGGGTCATCCCGCTCGCGCTGTACCTGCTGACGTTCGTCATCGCCTTCCAGGCGCGGCCATGGATCCCGCTGCCCGTCACCCTGGTGCTCCAGGCCGGCTTCGGCGCCGTGGTGGTCATGGTCGTGGCCTTCGAGACCCTGGACATCCGGGTGGCCTTCGTCCTTCACATCGCGGCCTTCTTCTTCGCCGCCCTGATGTGCCACCAAATGCTGGCGGGCCGCAGGCCGCCGCCTGACCGGCTCACCGAATTCTACCTGTTGCTGTCGGTCGGCGGTGTGGTGGGCGGGGCCTTCACCGCCCTGCTGGCGCCGGTGATGTTCGACATGGTCTGGGAGTACCCGCTGGTCCTCGTCCTCGTCGGACTGGCCCGTCCCTGGGCCCGCGGTCGCTTGCGTGGAGACGAAACCGGGGCGCTTGTCGCCATTGCGATCCTCGCCGCCGGCTCGGCGGTCCTCTCGGCCTGGATGACGGCGGACGCGGCCGCCTGGGGCGCGCTGTGGCGAATGCTGCCGCTTTTCCCCCTGCAGACGCTGTGCATGCTGCTCCTGGCCCCGGCGACGGTCTGCGCCTTCCTGCTGCGGGACCGGGCCCAGGTGTTCACAGCCGCCCTGTTGATGATCGCCCTGTCGGCGCAGTTCGTGACCCGCGGCTACGAGGCCAGCTTCAGCGAGCGCAGCTTCTTCGGCGTCATGCGGGTGGCCGAACGCACCGACCAGACCATGGGCGGCACGGTGCACATCCTCACCCACGGCACGACCTGGCACGGAGCTCAGGCCCGGCACCCGCGCTACGACTGTCTGCCGGGCATGTACTACCACCCGTTCACACCCATCGGCGAGGCGACGGAGATCATCCAGGCGAGGGGCCCGGCGCGGATCGGCGTCGTCGGACAGGGGGCTGGCACCATGGCGGCCTTCAAGCGGGCCGAGGACAGGCTGACCTACTTCGAGATCGACCCTGCGGTGGACCGGATGTCGCGCGACCCGCGCTGGTTCACCTACATCTCCGACTGCGCCGTGGGCGAGGTCGACACCGTGCTGGGCGACGCCCGCCTGACCCTGGCGAACCAGCCGGCAGGGACCTACGACCTGCTGCTGATCGATGCCTTCTCCTCTGACGCCGTGCCCACCCACCTGCTGACCGTCGAGGCGATCGAGGGCTACCTGCGCCTGCTCAAGCCGGACGGCGTCGTGTTGCTGCACCTGTCGAATCGCAATCTCGAGATCGTCCTGCCGACCGTCGCAGCGGCCCATGCTCTCGGTCGGCCGGCGCTGCACGGTCTCTATCTGGACGACCGGACTCTGCCGGAAATGGCCATCGCCTCGACCGAGGCCGTCGCCATCTCCCCGACCGAGGCAGGTCTGGCCGATTTCCGCGGCCGGCCGATCTGGCGCGACGTACCGGACACCGACGTGCGGCCCTGGACAGACGACTACGTCAATCTGTTCGGCGCCCTGTGGCGCGCCTTCCGGCCGCCCCCCGAGCGCCCCTAGGCCGGCAGTTCGATGGTCGCCACGGCCTGGGCGGCCAAACCCTCGCCCCGGCCGGTGAAGCCCAAACCCTCGGTCGTGGTCGCCTTGACGCTGACCGCATCGAGCGGAAGGGCCAGAAGGGTCGCCAGACGTTCGCGCATGGCCTGGCGGTGCGGCTTCACCTTGGGCCGCTCGCAGATCAGGGTGACGTCGACATTGATCAGACGCCCGCCCCGAGCGTGCAGACGCTCCACCGCGTGGCTCAGGAACCGGTCCGAAGCCGCGCCCTTCCACTGGGGATCCGTCGGCGGAAAGTGGTCGCCGATATCGCCATCGCCCATGGCCCCGAGGATGGCGTCGGTCAGGGCGTGCAGGCCGGCGTCCGCGTCGGAGTGGCCGATCAGGGTCTGGTCGTGGGCGATCTCCACTCCACACAGCCAGACGGAGTCGCCGGGTCCCCAGCGGTGCACGTCGAAGCCCGTTCCGACGCGCGTCTGGCGGGGTATCAGGGTCTCGGCCATGGCGAAATCCTCGGGATAGGTCAGCTTCAGCAGGCGAGGGTCCCCCTCGACGACGCGCACGCGGCCGCCGGCCCGCTGGACAACGGCGGCCTCGTCGGTGGCGGTCTCTCCGGAGGGCCAGGCGGCGTAGGCGCCCACGAGGGTGTTCAGCCGGAACGCCTGAGGGGTTTGCGCCCGCCACAGGCCGTCGCGTTCAACGGAATCGGCGACGACGCCGTCCCCGGCGCGACGTAGGCTGTCGGCGACGGGCAGGGCGGGCAGGGCGCCGTCGGCCCCGGCCAGCGCGTCAATGCAACGGGCGATCACAGCCCGGCTCAACAGCGGCCGGGCGGCGTCGTGAACCAGCACCGGCCGGTCGTCCGCCTCGCCCAGCGCCGACAGTCCGCGACGGACCGACTCGGCCCGCGTCGCGCCGCCCTCGACCGTGCGCCATCCGGTGAGGCCTTCCAGGGCAGTCCCGGCCTCGGCCTCGGCGCCCGACGGGACCACCACCACCACCTCGTCGGCCCCCGCCTCAAGCAAAGCCTCGACCGACCAGCGGATCACCGGCTTGCCGCCCAGCGGGCGCCACTGTTTGGCCCCGCCGGCGCGCGAGCCCGAGCCGGCGGCGACGACCACGGCGGCGAAGGCGGGGAGGGGAGAAGCCATGCCGGCCTTCTAATCGCCGCCGTCATGCTTGACGAGAGGGCCTCTGGCGGCGGTAAGGGGCCGATGAACACAGGACTGCAGATCGGCGACGTGCAGGTGCCCGGCCGGGTGCTGACCGCGCCCATGACGGGCATCACCGATCTGCCGTTCCGGCGGCTGGCCTCGAAGCTGGGCGCGGCCTACGTGGCCACCGAGATGGTGGCCGCCGCCGAGCTGGCCCGGGCGCGACCCGACGTCGTGCGTCGCGCGGCCGTTGGCGAGGGTCTGCCGCTGACGGTGATCCAGCTGGTGGGCCGGGACCCCGAGGCCATGGCCGAAGGCGCGCGCATGGCCGAGCGCGCCGGCGCGGACATCATCGACCTGAATTTCGGCTGTCCGGCCAAGGAAGTGGCCGCAGCCGCCTGCGGCTCCGCCCTGATGCGCACGCCAGACCTCGCCTGCCGCCTGATGGAGGCCGCGGTCAGGGCGACCGCTCGGCCGGTGACGGTCAAGATGCGCCTCGGCTGGGACGACGCCAGCCGCAATGCTCCCGAACTGGCGCGACGCGCCGAGGACATCGGCGTGCGGGCGGTCACGGTGCACGGCCGCACGCGGCAGCAGTTCTACACCGGCGCAGCCGACTGGGGCGCGGTCGGCGAGGTGAAGACGGCGGTCGCCATCCCGGTGATCGTCAACGGCGACATCGTCACCGCCGAGCACGCCCGTCGGGCCCTGACCGAATCGGGGGCCGACGCCCTGATGCTGGGGCGGGGCGTCTACGGCCGTCCCTGGCTGGCCGCGCACCTCGAACGCGCGCTGGCGGACGGCACGGTGCTGCGGGAGCCCGACCGCGAAGAGCGCCTGGCGATCGTCATCGAGCACCTGCGCGCCTCGGTCGCCTTTTACGGCCTGCCGCTGGGCCTGAAGATGTTCCGCAAGCACCTCGGCTGGTATGTCGAGCAGGCTCCGTGGCCCGCCGATCCGCTTGAGCGTCGGGCGGCGAAGGCGCGGCTGTGCCGGCTGGAGACGCCGGAGGCGGTCGAAGAGGCCCTGGCCGAGCTGTGGCGTCCACTGACGTATTCCGGCAACTCCGCTGTTGATATCGGGCCACAGTTCGCCGAAGCTGGAACGGCATGACGGACGCGCCCTCCACGCCACCCGCACCCGCCGCCGCCCCGATCCGGGGACCGGCGCGCTGGTTCGCCGGCTGGTCGGAGGAGCGCCGCCGCAACACCTTCCTTGCCGCCTACACACTCGCCTTCCTGATCACGGTCGCCGCCATCTGGCTGGTCGCCGTAGCCCCCGGGGCGAGCGGGGAGGGCGCCCGGGCCATGGCCAGCCGCGCCGTGCTAGCGGCCCTTGTCGTCAACCTGCTGGTCATCGGCAGCCTCGCCGTCGTCATCGGCCGGCGGGTGACGTCGCTGTTCCAGCGCCGCACCCACGCCGGGGCGCGGCTGCACCTGCGCTTCGTGACCCTGTTCTCGCTGGTCGCCCTGGTGCCCGCCGTTCTGATCGCCCTCGTCTTCGGCGTCCTCGTCAACCGGGGCGTCGACCAGTGGTTCAGCGACAATGTCGAGGCGGCGGTCAACAACGGCGCGGCCATCGGGCGAGCATACACCTCTGACGTTTCGGATGAGATCGACGGCGACCTGGCCGTGATCGCGGAGCAGCTGGAGAGCATCCGTCCCCTGTTCGACCGTCGCATCCAGTTTTCGGACGCCCTGGCCCAGGTCGGTCAGCTGTTCGGCTATCCGGCGATCTACATCCTCGACGCGGACGGCGCGGTGCTGGCCAGCGGCGAGGCGCCCAACGCGCCGCCCTACCTCGCGCCGCCCGCCGCAGCCCTGGAAGAGGCGGCCGCGGGAGAGGAGCCCTCGGTGCAGCAGCCGATGCGCAACCCGGATGCGGTGCGCGGCCTTGCGGCCTTCCCGGCATACGGCGACGCCTATCTGTACGTGGTCCGGCCTTTACAGCCGGGCCTGTTCGACCAGCTGGCCGCGGCCGAGGAATCGATCGTCGCCTACCGCGAGGCGCAGGAGAGCCGCGACCGCATTCAGGCCGCGTTCGCCCTGAGTTATCTGGAGACCGCCCTTCTGGTGCTCGTCGGCGCGGTCTGGCTGGGCATGTCGGCCGCCAGCTCGATTTCCGCCCCGATCGGTCGGCTGGTCGAGGCCGCGGACCGCGTCGCCGCCGGGGACCTGACGGCGCGGGTCGAGGACGAGTCCGGGCCCGGCGAGATCAGGAACCTGACCTCCGCCTTCAATCGCATGACCAGCGACCTCGAGGCCCAGCAGGCGGCGTTGCGGGCGGCCAGCGAGGAAGCCACCGGCAGGACGGTCTTCATCGAAACGGTGCTGTCAGGCGTCTCGGCCGGGGTGATCGGCGTCGACCGCCGGCGGCGCGTCTCGGCCATCAACGACAGCGCGGTCGAACTGCTCGGTCTGACCGCCGGAGAGGAGGTCATCGGCCGCCCGCTGGGCGAGGCCGCGCCTGAGCTCAGCGAGCTGGCGGGCCGCGCCGAGGCGCACATCGAGGAAGAGATCGACGTCAACCGGGGCGGCGAGACGCGGCGGCTTCGAGTCCGTATCGAGGGCGGGGTCGGCGGCGAGATGGTGCTGACCTTCGACGACATCACCCGCCTGGTCACGGCCCAGCGCAACGCAGCCTGGCGCGACGTCGCCCGCCGTATCGCCCACGAGATCAAGAACCCGCTGACGCCGATCCAGCTGTCGGCCGAACGCTTGCGCCGCCGCTACCGCAAGCAGGTCGGCGACGACGTGGAAGTGTTCGATCGCTGCACCGAAACCATCATCCGGCAGGTCGGCGACATCGGCCGCATGGTCGACGAGTTCTCGTCGTTCGCGCGGATGCCGGCGCCGCGGTTCACCGCCGAGAACCCTGCCGAACTCCTCCGCGAGGCGGTGTTCGCACAGCGCGTGGCGGCGCCTGCCATCGGGGTGGAGCTGGCCGAGCCCCTGCCTTCTGCGGTGATGCACGCCGACGGCCGCATGGTCGGCCAGGCCCTGACCAATATTCTAAAGAACGCGGGCGAGTCCGTCGCGGCTCGACGGGACCAGGACCCGCGGCCTGACGACGGACAGCGGCCGGGCGTCTCCGCGCGGCTGGAAGTGGTCGACGACGTGGCCACCTTCATCATCGAGGACGACGGCGTCGGCCTTCCGGCCAAGGACCGGGACCGGCTGACAGAGCCCTATGTGACTACGCGCGACAAGGGCACAGGCCTCGGCCTGGCCATCGTCAAGCGCATCTGCGAGGAACACGGCGGCGAGCTGAAGCTGGCCGACGCCGAGCAGTTGTCGGGCGCCCGCGTGTGCCTGGTCTTTCCCCTGAAATCTCCACTGCAAGCGGCTGTCGCCGGCAGTCGGGAGGCGAAAGCCGCCCGACCCGCCGTCACGGCCGGCGAATAGCGAGGCGTCATGCGTTCCACTGGAGCCGATATTCTGGTCGTCGACGATGAGGCCGACATCCGCGAGCTGGTCTCGGGCCTGCTCGAGGACGAGGGTCACTCTGTGCGTACGGCCTCGAACTCCGACGAGGCCCTGGCGGCCATCCGCGCCCGCCGGCCGTCGCTGGCCCTGCTGGACATCTGGATGCAGGGCGGCGGTCTGGACGGCCTTGAGCTGCTCGATGTCATCAAGGAACTGGATCCCGACCTCCCCGTGGTCATGATCTCCGGTCACGGCAACATCGAGACTGCGGTCAGCGCCCTCCAGCGAGGGGCCTACGACTTCATCGAAAAGCCGTTCAAGTCCGACCGGTTGGTCGTGGTTGTTCAGAGAGCGCTGGAAGCGTCGTCGCTGAAGCGCGAGAACCGCCGCCTGCGCGCGCAGGTCGCCGCCCCGACCGGCTTCATCGGCAAGTCAGCGGCCGCCCAGGCCCTGCGCGCCACCATCGCCAAGGTCGCCCCGGCCAACAGCCGGGTGCTGATTTCAGGCCCGCCGGGATGCGGCAAGGAGCTGGTCGCGCGGCAGATTCACGAGGCCAGCGCCCGCTCGCGCGGCGAATTCGTGGCTATCGCCGCCGCCGGCATGACGCCCGAACGCCTCGACCTGGAGCTGTTCGGCGAAGAAGGCCGCGACGGCCGCCCCAGCAAGATCGGCGTCTTCGAACGGGCCCATAACGGCACCCTCTACCTCGACGACGTGGGCGACATGCCGCGCGAGAGCCAGAGCCGCATCCTCCGCGTGCTGGTCGAGCAGCGGTTCCGCCGGGTCGGCGGCGAGCAGGACGTGCAGGTCGACGTGCGCGTCATCACCTCGACGTCGCGCGACCTGAAACAGGAGATCGCCGAGGGCCGCTTCCGCGAGGATCTGTTTCACCGCCTGAACGTGGTGCCGATCCGGGTGCCGGCGCTGTCCGAGCGGCGCGAAGACATCCAGGAACTGGTCGACTACTTCATCGAATCGCTGGCCGCCTCTCAGGGGCTGCCGCGCCGGCGCCTGGGCGACGACGCCATCGCCGTGCTGCAGGTCCACCCGTGGCCGGGCAACGTCCGCCAGCTGCGCAACAACGTCGAGCGGCTGCTGATTCTCGCCACCGGCGATCCCAGCGAGCCGATCGGGGCTGACGCCCTGCCGCAGGAGGCGACCAACGCCGCGACCGGCAGCGCTCTGGGCGCCGAGCGCATCATCGCCCTGCCGCTGCGCGAGGCGCGCGAGGTGTTCGAGCGCGAATATCTCGCAGCCCAGATCATGCGGTTCGGGGGCAATATCAGCCGCACCGCCGCCTTCATCGGCATGGAGCGCTCGGCCCTGCACCGCAAGCTGAAGTCCCTTGGCGTGTCACCGGCCCGCGGCAACGGCGACGATGACGGCGAGGGCGCCGAAGCATGAGCCGGATCGCCTATGTCAACGGGACCTACCGCCCGATGCGCGACGCCGTCGTGCACGTCGAGGATCGCGGCTTCCAGTTCGCCGACGGGGTGTACGAGGTCTGGTCGGTGTTCGACGGCCGCCTTGCCGACTTCGACGGCCACCTGACCCGGCTCTGGCGCAGTCTCGACGAGCTGAGGATCGCCCGACCGATGACGCCCGAGGCCCTGGCCCGGGTGCTGAAGGAGACGGTCCGCCGCAACCGCGTGCGTGAGGGCTTGGTCTACATCCAGGTCACCCGCGGAACGGCTCGTCGTGACCATCCCTTCCCGGGCGATGACATCCCGCCGACCGTGGTCGTCACCGCACGCGGCCTGCCGCTGGCGAAGGGCGACGCAGCAGCCGGCAAGGGCGTGGCGGTGATCACCCAGCCTGACATCCGCTGGGGCCGCTGCGACATCAAGACGGTGGGCCTGTTGCCCAACGTCCTCGCCAAACAGGCGGCGCGCGAGCGCGGCGCAGCCGAGGCGTGGATGGTCGACGAGATGGGTCTGGTCACCGAAGGCTCGTCGACCAACGCCTGGATCGTCGACGAGACCGGCAAGCTGCGCACCCGCGACGCCCAGTCCAATATCCTGCGGGGCATCACCCGGGCGGCCGTGCTGCAGCTGGCCGCCGACGAAGGCCTGGAGATCGAGGAGCGGGCCTTCTCTGTCGAGGAGGTCAAACGGGCGCGCGAGGCCTTCTATACCTCGGCCAGCGGCTTCGTAATGCCGGCGGTCTCGATCGACGGCGCCAGGATCGGCGACGGCAAGCCGGGCCCCGTCGCGACGAAACTCCGTCAGCTGTACATTGAACAGGCGCAGCGAGACGCCATCTAGTCGTTGCGGCCTTCGCGGGCGTCGTTAATGTGCGCGGCGCCGCCGCCAACCAACAAGAACAGGACGAACCTGCCATGTCGCAAGACAAGCGTCAGAACCTCCAGGACACCTTCCTGAACGCGGTCCGCAAGACCAAGACGCCGCTGACCATCTTTCTGGTCAACGGGGTCAAGCTGCAGGGCATCGTCACCTGGTTCGACAACTTCTGTGTGCTGCTGCGTCGCGATGGCCAGTCGCAGCTCGTCTACAAGCACGCCATCTCGACCATCATGCCGTCCGCGCCCGTGCAGCTGTACGAGCCCGACGCCGAAGAAGACTGATTGACCCAAAAACTGATCGACCACGCCGTCCCGCTGATCCGGGCGGTCGTCATTCATCCGGACGGACGCAGCGAGAGCCCCCGCCTCGCCGAAGAGCGGCTTGAGGAGGCCGTGGGCCTGGCCCGCGCCCTGGATCTCGACGTGCGCGCGCAGGAGATCGTGCGCGTGCGCAAGCCCGCGCCCGCCACCCTGTTCGGATCCGGCAAGGTCGAGGAGCTCGCCGCCCTGGTGCGCGCCGCCGAGGCCGAGGCAGTGGTTGTCGACGACCAGCTGACCCCGGTGCAGCAGCGGAATCTGGAAAAGGCCTGGGACGCCAAGGTCATCGACCGCACCGGCCTGATCCTCGAAATCTTCGGCCGTCGCGCCCGCACCCGCGAAGGCCGGCTGCAGGTCGAGCTGGCCCGGCTGGACTACGAGCGCTCTCGCCTGGTTCGCACCTGGACCCACCTGGAGCGCCAGCGCGGCGGCACCGGCTCGACCGGCGGCCCGGGCGAGACCCAGATCGAGCTCGACCGCCGCCTGATCGCCGACCGCATCGTCAAGCTGAAGGCCGAACTGGAGGAGGTGCGCCGCACCCGCGGCCTGCACCGCAAGGCCCGCCGGAAGGTGCCGTTCCCGACGGTGGCGCTGGTCGGCTACACCAACGCCGGCAAGTCGACGCTTTTCAACCGGCTGACCGGGTCCGAGGTGATGGCCAAGGACCTGCTGTTCGCCACGCTGGACACCACCCAGCGCACCATCCGCCTGCCGCAGGGCCGGCCGGCCATCGTCGCCGACACCGTGGGCTTCATCTCCGACCTGCCGCACGAACTGGTGGAGAGCTTCCGGGCCACGCTGGAGGAGGTCGGCGAGGCCGACCTGATCCTGCACGTGCGCGACATCGCCAGCCCCGACAGCGACGCCCAGCGCAAGGATGTCGAGGCGGTGCTCGAGCAGATTCCGACCGCCGAAGGCCGCACCCGCCGCGTGCTCGAGGTCTGGAACAAGATCGACCTGCTTGACGAGGAGGCCCGCGAGGCCGTCCTGGGCCAGGCCGAACGCCTGCGCCTGCAGGGTGAGGCCGTGGCCGTCTCGGCGTGGACGGGTGAGGGCGTCGAAGCCCTGCGGGAAACCATCGCGAGCCTGATCGACGACGATCCCGAGACCGAGCTGGTGCTGGACCCGTCGCAGGGCGAGGCCTTGGCCTGGCTGTACGAGAACGGTCGCGTGACTGGCCGCGCCACAGACGACGACGGCCGGACGCACGTCACCGTCCGTCTGCACCCGGCGGCGCTGGGCCGGTTCGAGCGTCAGTTCGGGCCCGACTGACGACGACGTTCGGGGAGGGAAGCATGGCTCTGTTCGAGACGATCCTGCTGTTGCTGCTGGCCGTGGTGGTCAGCGGGGCGCTGTCGCGCATGACCCGCGTCGCTCTGCCGCTGGTGCAGATCGCCCTCGGCGCCGGCGTCGTCCTGATCACCGGCGAGAGCGTGGTGCTGCACCCGCACCTGTTCTTCCTCCTCTTCCTCCCGCCGCTGCTGTTCCTCGACGGCTGGCGCATTCCCAAGGAGGATCTGGTCCGCGACCGTGCCTTCATCCTGGAACTGGCATTCGGCCTGGTCGTCTTCACCGTGCTGGGCGTCGGCCTGCTGATCTGGTGGATGATCCCGGCCATGCCGCTGGGCGTGGCCTTCGCCCTCGCCGCCATCCTGTCTCCGACCGATCCGATCGCCGTCGCGGCCATCGCCAAGCGCGCGCCTATCCCCAAGCGTCTGATGCATGTGTTGGAGGGCGAGTCGCTGCTCAACGACGCCTCGGGCCTGGTGTGCATGAAGTTCGCGGTGGCGGCGGTGCTGACCGGCGCCTTCTCGATCACCTCGGCGGCGGGGACCTTCGTCTGGCTGGCGGCGGCCGGCATCGCCGTTGGCGTGGGCGTGACCCTGGCCATCGGCTTCGCCAAGTCCTTCGTCACCCGCCGCTGGGGCGAGGACACCGGCGCGCAGATCCTCGTCAGCCTGCTGATCCCCTTCGCCGCCTACCTCGCCGCCGAGCACCTGCACGCGTCGGGCATCCTCGCCGCGGTGGCGGCCGGCATCACCATGAGCTTCACCGAGCGCTCCGGCGCGGCCTTGGCCGTCACCCGCATCCGGCGCACGGCGGTCTGGGATACAGTGGCCTTCACCGCCAACGGGGTGATCTTCGTCCTGCTGGGCGAGCAGATGCCGGCCATCGTCTCGGGCGCCGCCGAGGTGGCGCGCACGACCGGGCGCGGCGAGGTCTGGTGGCTGGGCGTCTATGTGGTGGTGATCTTCGCCGCCCTGGCCCTGCTGCGCTTCGCCTGGGTGTGGACCTCCCTGCGACTGACCCTGTTCCGGCACAAGGGCCGGACACGGCCGAAGATGGGCTGGCGGCTGGTGCTGGCCACCTCGCTCGCTGGCGTGCGGGGCGCCATCACCCTGGCGGGCATCCTGACCCTGCCGCTGCTGATGCCCGACGGCTCTGCCTTCCCGGCCCGCGACCTGGCCATCTTCCTCGCCGCCTGCGTGATCATCATTTCCCTGCTTACGGCGACGGTGCTGCTTCCGCGCCTGCTGAAGGGCCTCGAGCTTCCGCCCGAACGCTCATCGCTGGAGCGCGAGGACCTCGCCCGCACGGTCGCCGCCGGCGCCGCCATGCAGGCCATCGAACGGGCCCAGCACGAGATCGCCGCCGACCCCGAGGTGGTCGATATCTCCACCGAGATCGCCGCCCGACTGATGGAGGCTTACCGCGGCCGCATCGTCTTGCGCAGCGGAGAAAGCGAGATCGACCGCGGCCGCCTTGAGGCCATGGAGAAGCACCTCCGCCTGGTGGGCCTGCGCGCCGAACGAGCCGAGATCCGCAAGCTGGCCAAGGCCCGCGACATCGACGAGGTCATCGCCCGCAAGCTGATCAGCGAGATCGACCTGCAGGAAGCGCGGTACGGGTGACGCCGAAGCGCGGACGCGCTGGCATCACCCCCGCTCCGCCGCCTTCGCCGCGTCCCAAAGGGCGTCCATCTCGGCGAGATCGGACTGCTCTGGCGTCCGTCCGAGCTTCGCCAGCTCGGCCTCGATGAAGGCGAAGCGGCGGACGAATTTGGCGTTGGCGCCGCGCAGGGCGTCCTCGGGCTCGACGCCCAGTTTGCGGGCCAAATTCGCCATTACAAACAACAGGTCGCCGACCTCGCCGCGGGCCTTGTCGAGGTCGCCGGCGGCGATTTCGGCGCGGAGTTCGGCGACTTCCTCGACGAATTTGTCGAAGACTTCGTCGGTCGAGGGCCAGTCGAAGCCGACGCGGGCGGCGCGTTTGGTCAGCTTGGCGGCGCGAGCGAGGGCGGGCAGGCCAACGGGCACGTCGTCGAGGGCGCCGTGCTGGGATTTCGCCTTGCGTTCCAAGGCCTTGATGTCCTCCCAGCGGGCCTTCTGGGCGGCGCCGTCGGCCTTGGCCGCCTCGTCGCCGAAGACGTGCGGATGACGCCGTTCCAGCTTGTCGGCGATGGCCCCGGCCACGTCGTCGAAGGCGAAAAGACCCTGCTCCTCGGCCATGCGAGCATGGAAAACGACCTGGAACAGGAGATCACCAAGTTCACTCTTCAGATCGTCCCAGTCGCCGCGTTCGATCGCATCGGCGACCTCGTACGCCTCCTCGAGGGTGTAGGGGGCGATGGTCTGGAAGGTCTGCTCCACGTCCCACGGGCAGCCGCCCTCGGGATTGCGCAGCCGCTCCATGATGCGGCGCAGGCGGTCGACGGGGCTCACTCGACGATCCCTCCCGGCCGAGCCTCGAGGGCTCGGCGAATCTCGTCGTGCCGCTCGGGCGTCAGCGGATAGCGCCGCAGCAGCAGGGCCGCCGAGGCGATCAGCAGGGCGGGAGCGACGATGAACATGACCTGCAGCGCGAGCAGGGACTGCGGGCTGTTGCCTTCCGGCGGCGGCACGGCCTGGAAGCCGACCCAGCCGAGCACGGCGTAGGGGATCAGCGCAAAGACGTGGCCCAGCTTGGTGGTGGCCGACAGGATCGAGAACATCAGGGCGGTGCGGTCGACCCCGGTCTCCAGCCGCACCTCGTCGCCGGCGTCGGCCATCATGGCGCGGAGCAGGAACAGGCCGGCGGCGTAGGGCAGGCCGGCGATGAACATCGCCGCCCCGGTCAGGGCGAAGGCGCCGCCGGGCAGGACGGTGGCGATCAGATACAGGCTGGCGAAGATCAGGCTGGCCACGGCCAGGGCGCGGTGCTTGCCGATCTTCACGGCCAGCCGCGCCCAGATCGGCGCGCCGGCGAGGCCGCCGACGAAATAGAGCAGCATGAAGATGGAGGCCGCGGCGCGGTCGTAGCCCTTGATCTGGTCGAAGAAGAAGAACAGCAGCGCCCCGGTGATTCCGGGGGCCACGCCCAGCACGATGTCGGCGGCCAGCAGGCGGGCGACGGTCGGCCTGCGGACGATGTCCCAGTAGGCCTTCAGTCCGCCGTGCGGCGCATCGCCCGCGTTGACCGGTTCAGGCACGGCGGCCAGCGCCAGGCTGATCGTCAGGGGCAGGGCGGCGACGATGGCCCATCCCATGATGTGCACCCCGGCCACGTAGTCGCCCACGCCGCTCTGCACCACGGCGGCGGGCAGGATCAGGATGGCGATAACGCCGAGGATGTTGAACGCCTGCCACCAGGCGTAGACCCGGCTGCGCTGGTCGTATTCCGGCGCCAGCACCGAGGCCCAGCCCAGCTGGCTGAGCGTGCCGACCGAGAAGCCGAGGTAGAGCACCAGCAGCCAGCCGAACAGGTACAGCGGCCCAGCGCCCGGCTTGACCATGACGAAGATCATCAGGGCGGCGAGCATCAGCACCGGCGCCGAGGCGGCCATCCACGGCCGGTAACGGCCGAAGCGGGTGCGGGTCCGGTCCATGGCCGCGCCGATGATCGGGTCGAAGACGATGTCGATGGCCCGCACCACCATGAAGACATAGCCGACCATGGCGATGTCGATGCCGACGTGGCTGGCGTAGTACTCGGGCAGGGTCACCGGCAAGGCCACGCCGAAGGCCGCCAGCGGCAGGCAGACGGTCGAGAAGGCGGCGAGGACGGCGTTGGAGCGGCGCGTGGAAGCCGCGGCGCTCGGGGCAGGGGCGTCGGTCATGGACGGGTCCGCGGCACGGCCCTGAGTCGGCCGCGGACCCACCATGCCAGCATTCGCGTCCTCGTCTCCAGCCCGGCGAAGCCTCTTGCCGCGCGACCCCGGCTGGGGTCACCCTGAGGCCATGCCGATGCGCCGCCTCCTGCTGTCGATCGCCGCCGCCGTTCTCGTGCTGGCCGGCCCGACCGTGGCGCGCGCGCAGTCGGAACAGGCCTGCGAGGCCGGGGCGATCGAATGGGCCGGCCCCGCCCTCGCCAACCGCGTCTCGCACTATTCGCTGGAGTGGTCGCCGTTCGGGACCAGGGAGTGGGGCTGGGAGACCTATACGCCCCTGATCCAGCAGGAGCTCGGCACGGACTGCGCCGCCGGCACGCCGGGCTTCGCCCACGCCCTGGCCGAGTTCCAGCACCGGTACGGCCTGCCGCCCACGGGCTGGTTCGACGCCGACACCTTCCGCGTGTTCCGCGGCGTGTGGCAGGAGCGGCGGCCGTTCATCATGGCGCGCGTCCGCGAGGAGGGCTGCCCGGACCCGCCGCCGCTGTACCAGCTCGGCTATCTGGTGGCGGAGGAGGAGCACGCCGACCGGCTGACGCGCCTGCTGCGCCGCGATGTGCTGGAGGCTTATCGCCGGCTGGTCGCCGCCGCCCGGGCCGAAGTCCCCGAGATAGCCGCCGATCCCGAGCTGCTGCAGATCTTCTCGGGCTTCCGCGACCCCGAGGCCGACGCCGCCCGCTGCGCGGCCCAGGGCAACTGCGACGGCCTGCGGCGCGCGGTCTGTTCGCCACACCGCACGGGGACGGCCGTCGACCTCTACGTCGGGCAGCTCGACGACCTGGGCGTCGACAACACCTCGCCGGCCAGCCGACTGCACATGAGCCGGGCGCCGGCCTATCGCTGGCTGGTGCGCAACGCCCACCGCTTCGGCTTCGTGCCCTACGTGTTTGAGCCCTGGCACTGGGAGTGGGTCAGCCCGACGGGCGGCTACGCCCTCGCCGAGGCCGCCCCGTGATCAGGCCGCTGACCGAGGGGGAGGCGGCGCTGGCCCGAGGGGCCTTCGGCGACGCCCTCGACCTCGGCCCGATCCGCTTCCTGGCCGCGCCGCCGCCCTTGACGCGCGCGTTCGTGCCTGGACGCTGGTTCGGGCGGGACTGGATCGTGTGGCCGAGCGCCACCCTGCCGGCCGACATCGCCGCCGCCCCGCTGAAGCTGCAGTCGACCCTGGTGCACGAGCTCACCCACGTCTGGCAGGCCCAGCAGGGCGTGAACCTGTTGACCGGCAAGATCCGCGCGGGCGACCGGCCGGCCTCGTATGAATACCCCGTCGGCATGGACTGCAGTTGGGGCGGGCTGAACATCGAGCAGCAGGCCATGGTGGTGGAGCACCGCTTCCGCCTGCTCAACGGCGGCAAGGCGCCTGCCGGGGCGGACTTCTACGACCGCGTCTGCCCGCTGGGACCGCGGATCGGCGCCTGAGCCGGTTGCAAGCCGGCGGGGCGCGCCCATATTGATACCCACACTGTTGCGAATGGAGTTGGATGTGATCGAGGCCCCGAGCCGACAACCCGCGATCTTCTTCGGCCACGGATCGCCGATGAACGCCCTCGGCGGCCCTTACGCCGACGCCTGGCGCGCGCTGGGAGCGGCGGTCGGCAAGCCCAGGGGCGTGGTCATGGTCTCGGCGCACTGGGAGACGGAAGGCGTCGGAGTGACGGCGCAGGTCCGTCCGCAAACCATCCACGATTTCGGCGGCTTCCCGGCGGAACTGCATGCGATGCAGTATCCCGCGCCGGGCTCGCCGGCGCTGGCGGCGCGGGTGTCGGAGTTGACAGGGGCCGTGCAGACCGACCGCTGGGGTCTGGACCACGGGACATGGTCCGTGCTGGTCCACGTCTGGCCGGAGGCGGACGTGCCCGTCGTGCAGCTGTCGCTGGATCGCCGCCTCGACGCCCGCGGCCATTTCGATCTCGCCCGCCGTCTGACGCCCCTGCGCGACGAGGGGATCGTCATCGCGGGCTCGGGCGACTTCGTCCACAACCTGAGAACCTGGAAGCGGGCAGGGGGCGAGCCCTATGACTGGGCCGCGCGCTTCAACGAGGCCGTCAAGGCGGCCCTGATGCGCGGCGACGACGCCGCCCTGGTCGACTGGGTGGCGCTCGCCGAGGACGCCCAGTTGAGCGTGCCCACCGACGAACACTTCCTGCCGCTGCTGTACGTCGCCGCCCAGCGCCGGCCGGGCGACGACGTCAGCTTCTTCAACGACGTCATCGAGGGCGGATCGATCTCGATGACGGGGGTGCGGATCGGTTAGGCCGACTTCCGCATAGCCGCGTCGACGCTCCACGGACCGGGGCCGGCGGCGACGAAATACAGGAAGACGAAGCAGTACAGGGCGATGGTCTCGCCGCCGTTGGAGAACGGCAGCGGGGCCTGCATGCCGTGCACCGCCCAGTAGCCGACGGCGCAGAAACCTGACGAGAGGAAGGCCACGGGCCGGGTGAACAGGCCGATCAGGAACAGGGCGCCGAACAGCAGTTCAAGCGGGCCCGACAGTCCGGCCAGCGACAGCCCGGGCGGCGGCAGGCCCTCGGCGGCGGGGAAGCCCAGCACCTTGGCCGTGCCATGGCAGACGAACAGAAATCCGGTGACGATGCGCAGCACGCTGAGCAGCTGCGGCCGGTAGGCGGAGAAGCTGTCGAACATGAGTCCCTCCCTTCAGTGGGAGAGCCAGTGTGAAACGGAGTCGGCGGCGGTTACAACGCGGTTCGGCGAACAGGTCAGGCCGCCTTGTCCATCTCGGCCATCTGCTGGATGGCCACATAGTCCGTCTTGCCGGTTCCCAGCACCGGCACCTCGCCGACGCGCAGGATCTTCTTGGGCACGGCCAGCTCGGGTGCGCCATGGCTGCGGGCCCATTCCGCCAGACGCGCGACCTCGGCGTCCTTGCGGTCGGTGACCAGCACCAGCTTCTCGCCCTTGCGGCTGTCAGGCACCGAGACCACGGCGTGGCGCGCCTCGGGCCACACCGCGCTGGCCAGCCCCTCGACGGCCGTCAGCGACACCATCTCGCCGCCGATCTTGGCGAAGCGCTTGGCCCGGCCGAGGATGGTGACGTAGCCCTCGTCGTCGATGTCGACGATGTCGCCGGTGTCATGCCAGCCGTCCTGCAGCGGTTCGATGGCCATGGGATCGTCGGCGGAGAGGTAACCCTCCATGACGTTGGGACCGCGCAGGTAGAGCCGTCCGCCCTCGCTGATCCCCGGCACCGGCTCCAGCTTCCAGTCAATGCCCGGCAGGACCTGGCCGACCGAGCCGGGCCGGTTGCGATCCGGATGGTTCACCGCCACGACCGGCGAGGCCTCGGTGGCGCCGTAGCCCTCGAGAACCTTCAGCCCGTGGAAACGGGTGTTGAACAGGTGGTGGGTCTCGTCGCGGACCCGCTCGGCCCCGGCCACCACGAATTCCAGGGTGTCGAAGTCGTCGGGCGAGGCGACGCGGGCGTACTGGTTCAGGAAGGTGTCGGTGGCGAACAGGATCGACGCCTTCACCTGCGGCAGCAGCTCGACGATCTGCTTGGCGTGCAGGGGAGAGGGGTACTGGAAGGCCTTCATGCCCTGCAGCAGGGGCAGGAGAACGCCGCCGGTCAGGCCGAAGCAGTGGAAGGTCGGCAGCGGGTTGAACATCACCCACTCGGGCTTCAGCTCGATGTGCTGGGCGACCTGGCGGCAGTTGGCGACCAGGTTCGACTGGCTGAGCACCACGCCCTTGGGCGCGCCGAAGCTGCCGGAAGTGAACAGGATGACCCCCGGCGAGGACGGCTCCGTCTTCACCCGGAAGCGGCGCGGCATCAGGCCCGCCATCAGGCCGTAGAGCTTGTCCTGGATGCCGATCGAGGCGCGCACGTCGTCGAGCCAGACCACCTGGGCCACGGTTTCGATCTGGGCGATCAGCTCCTCGATCTTCGCCTGCTGGACGAAGCGGCGGGCGGTCAGGATTTTCTTCACTCCGGCGGCCTCGATGGCCGCCTTTATGTTCCGCTCGCCGGCCGTGAAGTTGATCATCACCGGCACGCGGCCGTGGGCGTGCAGGCCGTAGTAGGTGACCACCACGCCCATGCTGGAGGGCAGCAGGATGCCGACGCGCTCGCCCGGTGCCGTCATGCCGGCGATCTTGCGACCCAGCACGAAGGCGGCGCGGATCAGGCCGGTATAGGTCAGCGGCTTGCGGTCCTGGTCCTCCAGGATTTCCTTGTCGCCGTAGGTTTCGCGGGCCGCGATCAGGGCGTCGAAGACGGTTTCCTCGACGGCCGCAGGGTCCAGGGGCAGGCGCAAACACATCCTCCGTGGCGCGTTGGCCGCGCCTTGTCTGAGCGCGCAAACTAGAGCGGGCCGTCAGTATTGAAAAGATGCGTTACCCTGCGTGAACCCGGCGCCCGCCTTGCCATCGCCGCACGGAAGGACGACATAGCGGCTTCGCAACGCCCGGAGCCCGCGCCGCCTTGGTCACGCTGATCGACACCCTGACGAAATCGCCGGCCGAGCTGCGCCACCCGGAGAAGCAGAACCGGCCGGAGACGGCCGTGCTGAAGAAGCCGGACTGGCTGCGCGTCAAGGCGCCCGGGTCGGGCCAGTACAACGCCACCCGGGCGATCGTGAAGGAGAAGGGCCTCCACACGGTCTGCGAGGAGGCCGCCTGCCCGAACATCGGCGAGTGCTGGAGCCAGAAGCACGCCACCCTGATGATCATGGGCGACACCTGCACG
>JAEZIH010000017.1 GCA_023416055.1 Pseudomonadota bacterium
CCGATGGATGTCGACCCCGCCGAAGGTCATCAGGATGAGCACCGGCAGGCTGAGGCCGAACAGCATGGCGACGTTGCCGCGCACGTCCGTGGCCAGACGGCGCGCCAGGCTGCGTGCGCCGTCGACCATGCCCCTGATCCAGGTCATTCGCCCCATGGCCGTATCCAGCTGCCCCCCGCGGGCGCAATCCGCCCACGGTCGTCCCGGGACATTGCCACGGGCCGGTTAAGAGAAGCTCCAACGGCGAGAGTTAACGCGACCCGCGTTCTGCGGCCCGGTCAGGCCTCCCAGCCGCAGTTCTTGCCGCGGTTCTGTTCGGTCAGCCAGTCGTTGAGCGGGGCGAAATAGGCGGCGATGGCCGAGGCGTCGTTCTCGCGCTTGCCGGTGAAGGCCTGCATGGCCTCGGGCCACGGCCGCGACTGGCCCATCTCCATCATGGCGTTGAAGCGCTCGCCGACCTCCTTGTTTCCATAGATGGAGCAGCGGTGCAGCGGCCCGGTCCAGCCGGCCTGTTCGCACGCCGCCTGATGGAACTGGAACTGGTAGATGTGGGCCAGGAAGTAGCGCGTGTACGGGGTGTTGCCTGGGATGTGGTACTTGGCGCCCGGATCGAAGGCGTTCTCCGGGCGCGGCCCCGGAGGCGTCAGGCCCTGGTACTTCAGCATGTCGGCGGTCCAGGCGTCGTTGTACCCGGCCGGCGTGGTCTCGCCGGAGAAGACGTCCCAGCGCCAGCGGTCGACCATCAGGCCGAAGGGCAGGAAGGCGATCTTGTCCAGCGCCATCTTGAGCAGGAAGGGGATGTCCTCCTCATCGCCCGGGACGGTGTCGAGCAGGCCGATCTGCTGCAGGTAGGTCGGGGTGGTGGCGGACAGGCCGACGAAGTCGCCGATGGCCTCGTGGAAGCCATCGTTGGCGCCGTTGCGGAACAGGAACGGCTGATCCTTGTAGGCGCGCTGGTAGAAGTTGTGACCCAGCTCATGGTGGACGGTGTAGAAGTCGTCGGCGTTGATCTGGGTGCACATCTTGATGCGCACGTCCTCGAGGTTGTCGAGGTTCCAGGCCGAGGCGTGACAGACCACCTCGCGGTCCCGCGGACGGGTGATCATCGACCGTTCCCAGAAGGTGTCCGGCAATGGGGCGAGGCCCATCGAGGTGTAGAAATTCTCGCCGGTCTTCACCATGCGCGTGGCGTCATAGTTCTGCTGGCGCAGCAGTTCGGTGAGGTCGTAGCCGGACCCGCCGGCGCTGGGCGGTGCGACCACGTCGTAGATATTGCCCCACTGCTGCGACCACATGTTGCCCAGCAGATCGGCGCGGATCGGGCCAGTGTCGGGCTGGACAGCGTCGCCGTATTTCTCATTGAGGCGGCTGCGGACGTAGCAGTGCAGGTTCTCGTAGAAGGGCTTCACCTGGTCCCACAGACGGTCGGTCTCGGCGGCGAAGGCGTCGGGCGCCATGTCATAGCCGGCGCGCCACATGGCGCCGGTGTCGGCGAAGCCCAGCTCGCGCGAGCCTTCGTTGGCGATCTCGACCATGCGGGCGTAGTCGGCCGCCATTTGCGGCGAGACGGTGCGCCAGCCTTCGTAGAGGGCCTTCAGCTCAGCCGGGTCGCGGCTCTCGGCCATCAGGATCGAGGCCTCGTCGAGGGTGATCTGGCGACCCTTGAACTCGAACTTGCCGGTCGCATAGGTCGAGTCGAGGCGGGTGGTGATCTCGGCCAGCTCAGCCGCGGCGCCCGGCCGGTTCGGAGCCGGCAGGACGATGCCGAGGCGCAGCAGGTCAAGCTTGCGGCGGACGTCGGCCGGGACCTCGACGTCATTGAAGCGAGCCGCGCCGTTGGCCAGCTCGACCTGAAGCTCGGTGAACTCGGCGTTGATCCGGCTCTCGAGCCACATGGTGTCGTGGGTGATGTTGGTGGCCCGGGTCCACTGGATGCGGGCGGCCTCTTCCGAGAGGTCGGCGAGACGCTTTTCGGCGTCGGCGACGAAGTCCGCGGCGCCCCGGGCCGAGACCGGGAATTCCGTCGAAGCCTGCGGCGCGGGAGACGCGGCGGCCGGAGCGGCGTCGGCCTGATCCATGCCCAGGGTCGCGCAGGCGGCGAGGCCGAGGCCCAGTGCGCAGACGGCGGTGGCAGTCATCAGATGGCGCTTCATGCTTCCTCCTTCGCGGCCTCCCGCCGCGTGTCGGGCGGCAAGGGACGCGAGCGGAGCCGTCAGGTCAAGCTTGACGGTTAACGCAGCACGCAGGCGGCGAGGTCGTCATTGCGCACCGTGCCCATGGCGGCCTGAACGCGGGAGGCGCGGCGGCGGACGTAGGGGCCGGGCGAGGCGGCGTCGTAACGGCGGGGCGAGGGCAGGATGGCCGCCAGGCGGGCCGCCTCGCGCGGGGTCAGGTCGGTCGCCGACTTGCCGAACCAGTGCCGCGCCGCCGCCTCGGCGCCGTAGACGCCCGGGGCCCACTCGGCGACGTTAAGGTAGACCTCGACGATGCGGCGCTTGCCCCACAGGGCCTCGATCAGGACGGTGTAGCCGGCCTCCAGCCCCTTGCGAATCCAGTCGCGGCCGGGCCAGAGGAAGACGTTCTTGGCGGTCTGCTGGCTGATGGTCGAGCCGCCGCGGATGCGACCGCCCCTCCCATTCGCCTTCAGCGCCTTCTCGATCGCCTCCATGTCGAAGCCGCGGTGCGAGCAGAAGCGGGCGTCCTCGGAGGCGATCACCGCCTCGACGAGGCGGGGCGAGATGTCGTCGAGCGACTTCCAGCGGTAGCTGAACCCCTCCCCTTCGACCGCCCGCGTGACCATCAGGAAAGTCAGGGGCGGCGGAATGAGCCGGTGGACCGCGACCGAGGCGAGAACGAGACCCGTCAGGACCAGGATGACGGTCAGGATCGGTCGACGCTTTCGCTTCCCGGCGGCTTCGGTCATGAGGCGAGGTTGGAGCCGAAGCGCGGCCGGAGGCAAGGGCGGCGGCGGCCGGAAAATTCGAGTGGACAGAGTCGACAGAGTCTACATGAAAATTGAATGAATTCAGTGAGGGCGTGATCCGGCCATGTCGACTCCGCAGCTCCTGCAGCGGAGCGGCTGGGGTATTCGGTTGTCAAAGACCCTGCGTCCGTCAAAGGGCGCAGGAGCAGTATGCGGCCGTTTCGCCCTCAGGCGCGCAGATCGCGTCTGGAAACGACTATCCTGTTGATCGCAGGGCGATTGTCTCGCGCAATCGGACTAAAATTTCGCGGATAGCCAGCAGAGATTCAGACGTCGGCGATGCCCGCGTGGCCGTCCTCGTCGGCCCAGGCGATGCGGCGGGCGTCCGTACTCATGGCGAGGGCGGTGATCGGGGCGCCGCGCTCGGCCTTGAGGAAGTTGAGGCCGCGGCCGGCCGGGTCGGCGAGCCAGACGCGGCCATCGCTGAGGCCGGCGGCCAACAAGCCGTGACGGGGTTGGGAGGCCACCAGCACGACGAGACTGTTCTGGTCGAAGCCGATCTCGGTCGCCTCGCGGCCCATCGGACCGTTGGAGCCGATGAAGGGCCACAGCACCGCGCCCTGTGCGCCGGAGGTGGCCAGCAGCTGGCCATTGGACAGGAAGCTCATCGAGCGGACCTTGGACGGGTAGCCGCCCATGCGCAGGTGCTTCTGGTCCTTTACCCGCCAGCCGTGAAGCTGGTTGTCCTGCATGGCGGTGAGCACGAAGGCCCCATCCGGGGACCAGGCCACGGCCGTGTGGGAGCCGGCCCACTTGAGGAAGGTCGGCTTCTGCTCGGCGATGCGGGCGAACCAAAGGGCGGCGCCGCCGTAGGTCGAGGTGGCGACGCGACGGCCCTTGGGATCGAAGGCCACGCCGGAGACGGTGCGCTCGTGCACGAAGTCGCGGCGGAAGCCGGCGTCCTTCGCATCGATGACCGACAGGGTCTTGCCGGCCGAGAAGGCGATCAGGCCGCTTTCGGCCGAGGCGTCGATGGCGTCGATCCACTGGCCCTTTGACGTGGCCAGCACCCCCGCCTCGCCCCGGCGGTGCCAGATGACCCGGCCGTCATCGCCGCCGGTGACCACGCCGTCGCCGGAGGGGTGGACGGCGGCGCACAGGATGGCCCCGTCATGGGCGGCGCTGAACTCTCCGCCCTCGAAGCGCACCGAGCCGTCGCCAAGGGCGAATACGGCGCCGCTATTGTCGAACAGGGCTGCGGTGACCTGGGCGTCGTAGGCGTGGGTTCTCATGCGGTCGGTTTAGGGCCTGGTCGGGGCGCGTCAACGTCGGCGAGGGGCAGGCGCGCAGCCTCGCCCAGATCGGTCAGCTTCTTCACCGCGGCGCGGTCGAACGAGACGAAGGTATTTGCGCCCGCCCGCTTCCCTTGCTCGGCGATGACGCCGTCCGCGAAGTCACCGCCCGCCCGTAGCAGGGCCAGACCGAGGCCGGCCGCCTCGACGTCGGCCACGACATTCTCGACCGACAACAGCGCCTCCAGGGCATCGGCGATGTCCGTCGGCGGCGTCCGGTACCTGCCGCGCAGGACCCAGACCAGTTCGCAGAGGACCGGGAGGGGCACGATCACCCGCGCCGCGCGCTTGACCTCAAGGCGGGCGAGCGCCGTCTGGGCCGGATCGTCGCGGACGATCAGCCGGGCCAGCAGATTGGTGTCAGCCGTTATCGTCGAGCTCACCGGCCCATCCCGCGGCGATCGCCTCGTTCATGTCCTCGATCGAGAGGTGCGGCGTGCCCGGCGGCGGCTTGAGGATGCCGACGATGTCGTCCCAGCTGCGGGTCTTGCGACGGACGGGAGGAATGACCAGGCCCCCGTCGGGCCGCACCTGGACGTGGAGCTTGTCGCCCGGGCGGGCGCCGAGACCCTCCAAGAGGCGCTTCCTGATGGTGATCTGGCCTTTGGCCGTGAGGGTCAGTTCAGGCATGGGCACAAAGTAAGGCATTTATGCCTTACCTACAAGCCTGGCTGTTCACCTGTGCGTCTCGATCCAGCGGCGGGTCATCAGTTCGGCGTTGGCGTAGGCCTCCTGCAGCTCGACGCTCCAGTAGTGCAGACGGTCCAGCGGGATCGGCTTGCCGGAGACGGCGCAACGCACGAAGTCGCCGGGCCGGAGGACGTGGAAGTCGGGCGTGTCATAGCGCACCACGGCTTCGCGGTCGGCGACCGGGAGAGGTTTGGGCGGCGGGTTCATTCGCCCTCTCCGAAGCGGGCGCCCGGCCGGCGGGCGTCGCAGCGGATAAGGCGGGAGTCGGCGACGGCGGCCTGACGGTGAACGACGGCGGCCTGGTATTCGGGGTCGCGCAGCATGTCGAGGAAGGCCGCGCCGGAGGGGTATTCGGCGATGAAGGCCAGGTCCCAGGCCTCGTCGGCGGGGCCGATGACGGTCAGCTGCGGGCGGCCCAGCCAGATCTGGCGGCCGCCGGCGCGGGCGAAGGGGGCGGCGGCTGCGCGGCCGTAGGCGGCGTAGGCCTCGGCCCCGCTGACCTCGCGGTCGATGGCCGGGTCGACGTCGGCCGCATAGGCCGCGCGGTCGCGGAAGCGCAGCAGGTTGATCATGGCCACGGGCCGGTCCGCCGGCAGGTCCCGGAAGGCCGCCATCGCCTCGCGCGTCGGATCGACGTGGCCGGTCATGCCGCGCAGGCCTCGAAACCGGCCTTCAGCTGGGCCTCGTCGAGATCCCGGCCGATGAAGACCGCACGCGACCAGCGTCGCTCCTTCTCGCCCCAGGGCTGCTGCAGGTCGCCCTCGAGGATCATGTGCACGGCCTGGAAGACGAGGCGGCGGTCCTCGCCGGCGACGTCAATGATGCCCTTGGCGCGCAGGATGTTCTGGCCCTGCTCGCCCAGCAGACGGTCGAGCCAGGCGGTGAACTTCTGGCCGTCCATGGGGCGGTCGAGCGACAGGGAGATGCCGCGGATGTCGTCCTCGTGGGCGTGGCCGCGGGCCCCGTGGGCGTGCTCATGCCCATGGTCGTGGTCGTGGTGGTCGTGGCCGCAGTGCTCGTCGTGGACGTGGCCGTCCTCGCCGTGCGGCGGATTGGCGAACTGCGGATTGACGTCAAGGATGCGGCCGAGGTCGAAGCCGCCGAGGCCCAGCACCTTGTCGAGCGGCACGTTGGCGCGTTCGGCGCGGGTGATGGGGGCCAGCGGGTTGAGGGCGCGCAGGCGGCGCTCCACGTCGCCCAGTTCGGCCTCGGACACCAGGTCGGTCTTGTTGAGGATGATGCGGTCGGCGAAGGCGACCTGCTCGCGCGCCTCCCTGGAGTCGTCCAGCCGGGCCATGACGTGCTTGGCGTCGACCAGGGCGGTGACGCTGTCCAGCTCGGTCTTGGCCTTGACGTCGTCGTCCACGAAGAAGGTCTGGGCCACCGGTCCGGGGTCCGCCAGGCCCGTGGTCTCGACGATGATGGCGTCGAAGGCGGGCTTGCCCGGGCGGTGGCGCTTCATGAGGCCGGAGACGACCCGGATCAGGTCGCCGCGAACGGTGCAGCAGACGCAGCCGTTGTTCATCTCGAACACGTCCTCGTCGGCGCCCACGACGAGGTCGTTGTCGATGCCGATCTCGCCGAACTCGTTGACGATCACGGCGTAGCGCTTGCCGTGGTCCTCGGTGAGGATGCGGTTCAGCAGCGTGGTCTTGCCGGCCCCGAGGTAGCCGGTGAGGACGGTGACGGGGATCTTACCCGAGGCGGCGGCGGTGGTGTCGGTCATGAGGCCCATCTAGGCGCCCCGCGACGATGATGAAAGAGACTTAACTTGCCCGCCGCCGGCCGGACGGCGTTGATCTGCGCATGCTCGCCCTGCTGTTCGCCGCCGACCCGACCTGCGCCGCCGCCTTCGAGAGACTGAGGACCGAGGGATCGGTCGACGCCGCCTATGTCGCCCACGTCGCTTTCGTGAAGGCCGACGCGGGCGACGGGACGCCCCGCTGGTTCCTCGTCGATACGGGGGCCAACCGAAGCGCGCTGGATGCGGGCGTGGCGCGGGGGCTGGACCTTCCGGACGAGGGCGGGACGACGGTCGAGGGAACCGGCGGCGTGGTGCAGGTCTCCAGCACGACCGTGCCGCGCTTCACCCTCGGCCCGGTGACGATGCGGCTGTCCCCCACCGTGTCGGACCTGTCGGGCCTGGCCGGACCGGAGGGCGAGCCGGTGGCCGGCATCGTCGGTTCGGACCTGTTCGGCAATCGGGTGCTGACCTTCGATTTCGAGCGCGGGCGGCTGGCGCTGGGCGAGGCGGACGAGGCGGCGGAGACGGCGGCGGCGTGCGGACGCGGCGAGGCCATGGCCGACGACAACGGCATCCCGCGGCTGGCCGGCGAGATCGACGGCCGACTGGTCGAGCTGCGCTATGATTCCGGGGCCGGAATCTTCGACAGCCCGCATCTGTGGATCAACCTGTCCGGGCCGCAGCACGCCGCCCTGCTGGACGGGCGCGATCCCGGCGAGCCGCTGCAGGTGCTGGGCGGCAGCGGGACCGGCGGAACGGTGCGCCTTCCGGTCTTTACGGCGGAGCGGTTCCGGCTGGGCGGCATGGAATGGGCCGAGCCGCGGCTGATCGTGCAGCCGCCGCAGGGCTATTTCGCGCGGCCGGAGGCGGTGGGCTTCGTCGGCAATGCGGCCTTCAGGCCGTTCGGCCTGGTGGTGGTCGACTATCCCGGCCGCCGGCTGACCGTGCCGCCGGCCGACTGATCAGCAGTCCGGGCAGTCCGGCAGGGGGCCGGTCTCGAGCTGCAGGGTGGTGTGGCCGATGTTGAAGCGGCGCCGCGCCAGCGACTGGGCCTCGGCCAGCAGGGCGGCGGCGTCGGCACGGTCGTGGACCAGGTGTGCGGTCAACGCCGTCTCGGTGGTCGACAGGCCCCAGACGTGCAGGTCGTGCACCGCACTGACCCCCGGCAGGGCGAGGAAGGCGTCGCGGATCGCCGCCACGTCGACCCCGCGCGGCGCGGCGTCCAGCGCCAGGTTCACGGAGTCGCGGAGCAGGCCCCAGGTGCTCCACAGGATGACCACGACGATGCCGAGGCTGACGATCGGGTCGATCAGACTCCAGCCGCTGAACATGATGGCGGCGCCGGCCACGACCACGCCCAGCGACACGCCCGCGTCGGCCATCATGTGCAGATAGGCGCCCCGCACGTTGAGGTCCTCGTGCTGGTCCTTGAGGAACAGCAGGGCGGTGCCGAGGTTGATGACGAAGCCGATGCCGGCGACCACCATGATGGTGGTCGAGCCCACCGGGGCGGGATCGTTGAAGCGGCGCACGGCCTCGAAGGCGATGGCCCCGCAGGCGAAGATCAGCAGGATGGCGTTGGCCAGGGCGGCGAGGACGGTGGCCTTGCCGTAGCCGTAGGTCTTGCCGGGGCCCGCGGCGCGGCGGGCCAGCCACGCGGCCCCGCCCGCCATGGCCAGGCCGAGCACGTCGGACAGGTTGTGGCCGGCGTCGGCCATCAGGGCGGTCGAGCCGCTAACGATCCCCGCTCCGAACTCGACGGCCACGAAGGCGAGGTTGACGATCAGGCCGACGGCGTAGCGCCAGTCGCCGGTGTCGACCGGGCCGTGATGATGATGGCCGTGCCCATGATCGTGGCCGTGGTGATCGTGGGAGTGGTCGTGCGCCATGGGCCGAGCTTTACGGCCGATAGAGGACGACGAGAAGGCCGACGACGATCAGGGCGACGCCCAGCACCACGCCTTCATATCGGGCCCACCGCTCCAGTCGCAGCACCGACCAGCCCGCGCGGGCCAGCAGGGTGAACAGGGCCATGCCCAGGACGGTGCCAAGGGCGAACATCACCGTCAGGCCGGCGAGGGCGGCGAGACCGGCCTCGGCCTGGTTTAGATAGAAGGGCAGCAGGACCTCGCCCGGCGAGAGGGCCATGGTCGCGACCAGCGCCCCGAAGGCGGCGGCGTGCGAGACGGCCGGACCCGGAGCCTCGGCCGGGGAGCTGTCGTCGTCGGCGGCCGGACGGCGGGCCGAGCGGATCAGGTAGAAGCCGCCGAAGGCGAACAGCAGCACCGCCGAGAGATGGGGCAGGACGCCGGAGAGCCAGTGGTCCAGCGCCAGGCCGGCGGCCACGATCAGGGCGCCGACGACGGCGGTCACCGCCACGTGGGCCAGTCCTGCGGCGGCCACCGCGGCCATGACGCGGCGGACGGTCCAGCGCTGGGCGCGGCCGACGAGGACGAAGGGCAGCCAGTGGGTCGGCAGGGCGGCATGCAGGAATGCGGTGGCGAAGCCCAGCCCTAGGACGGACAGCAACACGGTCTGGTCGGGGGCCGAGGGCGACATCCCGGCCCCTGTAGCTTGTTACTTTATAACAGTCGAGCCGGAATCGGCCCCCGTCAGAACAGCCAGCCGTCGTCAGGGAGGCCGGACGCGTCGTGTCCGCCGGACCCGTCAGCGTCCAGGTCGAGGACGAGGACGTGGTTGGCCTGGAGAAGCAGGGCGTCGGGGCGGGATCGGGCCGTCAGGAGCATATCGTCCTCAGCCGGCAGGACCAGCGGCAGGTCGCTGTCCCCGCCGAACAGGAAGTCGTCATCGATGACGCCGGGCAGGACCTGGGCCGCCCCGCCTGTCTTGGCCGGGAGAGATTCCTCGGCGACGTCGGGAAGAACCAGCGGCGATGGCCCGGCCGACAGCCCGCGATCGAGACCCGACCGGTCGCCGGCCGGCTCGCCGAAGCCGTCGAGGGGGGCGAAGTCGCCGGCGCCCCCGAAAAGGAAGTCATACCCGGGGCCGTCAGCCAGCAGGGCGTCGAGATCGAGGCCGCGCAGGCTGTCGACGAAGCCGCGGCTTTCCGTCACCGCGATCGCAAAGGGATCGGGATCGGCGACAGCGGCGGCGGCCGGCGCATCGACACGCGCATCCGTCGCCAGGCCGGCCCGGGCGGGCGCCTCCTTGAGCGTACGGAATGCTGCGCGCATGCTGATCTCGCCCCTCGACCGGCAGCGGCGTCCGGATAGCGCCGCTCGCCCAACCTATTCGCTTCCCCGACCCGGCGCAATCCGGTCGCGGGGCGCGGCCGCAGGCCCAGAAAGTCGGGCCCCCGCGTTGACTCGGCGGGCGCCTTCCGTATATGTCGCCGCTCTTCGCCCGCGGGGGGTCCCCGACGGGCGCTATTCTTTTTGCGTTTTCGCTGAGGCTTCAACATGTACGCGGTGATCAAGACCGGCGGCAAGCAGTACCGGGTCCAACCGG
>JAEZIH010000018.1 GCA_023416055.1 Pseudomonadota bacterium
GCTGACGCTTGCGGAGGTCAGTCCGTCGCCCCCGCCCGGATGTTCGCCTTCAGCGCCGGCTCCAGCAGCTTCGGCGGGGGCAGGGTGGCGTCGCGGGCCTGACGCATGGCCACGAACTCGGCCTCGGTCGTCCCGCCGCCGACATGGATATTGGCCTCGCGCTCGGCCGCCACGGTGGTCTCCCAACGGAAGTCCTTGCGGCCGTCCTTGGGCAGGTAGTCGTGGCCGACGAAGACACGCGTCTCCGGCGGCAGGTCGAGAATGCGGCGGATCGAGCGGTACAGGGTGACGGCGTCGCCGCCGGGGAAGTCCGCCCGGGCGGTGCCGAAGTCGGGCATGAACAGGGTGTCGCCGACGAACACCGCGTCGCCGATGCGGTAGCTGACGCAGGCCGGGGTGTGACCCGGCGTGTGCAGCACCTCGACCTCCAGCTCGCCCAGGGGGAAGCGCTCGCCGTCGGCGAAGCGACGGTCGAACACCGTGGCCGGCGGGGTCTCCATGCCGAACCGTTCGGCGAAGGTCGATTGCGTCTCGACCACCCGCGCCCCGACCCCGACCGGCGCGCCGGTGCGCGACCTCAGATAGTCCGCCGCCGACAGGTGGTCGGCATGGGCATGGGTCTCCAGCAGCCAGACGATCTTCAGGCCCCGGGCCTGCGCCAGTTCGACCAAAGCGTCCGCCGAGACGGTGGCGGTCTCGCCGGTCGCGGGGTCGTAGTCGAGCACCGGATCGATGATCGCCGCGGCGCGGGTCGCGGGGTCGCTGACCAGATAGGTGACGGTGTGGGTGGCCTTGTCGAAGAAGGACTCGATGGTCGGTTGCATGATGCGCCTCCATGGCTGTTGATCGCCAACATATTAGCCATTGCTAAATTAGCAAGTGCTCATATATTCCGCCCATGATCGACCTGACCCGGATTGACCCGAAACAGTTCCAGGCCAGCGCCGCCCAGGCGGCGGCCCTGCTCAAGGCGCTCTCCAACGAGAAGCGGCTGATGATCCTGTGCCAGCTCGGCGACCGCGAGCTCCAGGTCGGCGCTCTGCGGCCGCTGGTCGGCCTGTCGCAATCGGCCCTGTCGCAGCATCTCGCGGTCCTGCGCGAGGAAGGCCTCGTCGCCGCCCGTCGAGAACGTCAGGCCATCTTCTATCGCATCGCCGATCCGGCCGCGGGCCGCGTCATCGCCACCCTCGCCGACATCTACTGTCCCCCGGAGTAATCTCATGAACCCTGTCCTGATCCCCCTGCCGCCCCGCGAGGCGGCGGCCCGCCTGCAGTCCGGCCGCGCCGTTCTGGTCGACGTCCGCGAGCCGGACGAGTTCGCCCGCGAGCACCTGCCGGGCGCCGTTTCCGCGCCCCTGTCGGCCTTCGAACAGGCCCGTCTCGCCATCGAGCCGGATCGCGAGGTCATCTTCATGTGCCGCAGCGGCGCGCGCACCAGCGCCCACTGCGACCGGCTGGCCGCCCGCGTGACCGGCCCGGCCTTCGTACTGGAGGGCGGTCTGAACGCCTGGAAGGCGGCCGAGCTGCCGGCCGAGGTCAACCGCAAGGCGCCGCTGGAGCTGATGCGGCAGGTCCAGATCGCGGCCGGCGGCCTCGTGCTGCTGGGGGCCGTGCTGGCCTGGCTGGTCCATCCCGGTTTCATCGGCCTGTCGGCCTTCGTCGGGGCGGGCCTGCTGTTCGCCGGCGTCAGCGGCTTCTGCGGCATGGCGCGGCTGCTGGCGGCAATGCCGTGGAACCGCCCCCGTCCCGCCTGAACCCATGGACCCTTCGCTGTGGACCTGGGGCGCGGCCGCGGCCAGCGGCGCCGTCGTCGGCCTGTTCCTCGCCGTCTTCGGCGGCGGCGGCTCGGTGCTGGCGGCGCCGCTGCTGCTCTATGTCGTGGGCGTCACCGACCCGCACGTCGCCATCGGCACCTCGGCCGCGGGCGTCGCGCTCAACGCCCTGACGGGTCTCGCCGGCCACGCCCGCGCCGGTCACGTGAAGTGGCCCTGCGCCACGGTGTTCGCCATCGCCGGCGTCGCCGGCGCCCTGACCGGCTCGAGTCTGGCCAAGCGGGTGGATGGCCAGCATCTGCTGCTGTTCTTCGCCCTCGCCATGGTGCTGATCGCCCTGTCGATGCTGCGCAAGCCGCGTAGCGAGGGCGACGCCGCCGTGCGCCTCGACCGCAGGCTGACGCTGCGGCTGGCGCCGATGGGTCTCGGCGCAGGCTTCGCCGCCGGCTTCTTCGGCATCGGCGGCGGCTTCCTGATCGTGCCCGGCCTGATGGCGGCGACCGGCATGGCGCTGATGTACGCCCAGGCCGCCTCCCTGCTCAGCGTGGCGGTGTTCGGCGCCTCCACCTCGGCCAACTACGCCGTTTCGGGCCTGGTCGACTGGCCGATCGTGCTGGGCATGGTGGTCGGCGGCGCGGCCGGAACGGCTCTGGGCCTGCCCATTGCGCGGCGGCTGGGCGAGCGCGCCCGCCTCGGCCGTCGGCTGTTCGCCGGCCTGATCATCCTCGTGGCGGTCTATGTGGCGATCCGCGCCGTCACGGGGTGAAACGGAACGGGAACATGCTATAGGCGGTGCGTGACGCCCGCCGCCGCTCCCGCAACGCTTCCGCCCCCGGAACTGCCAGCCCTGTTCGCCGACTGGTTCGCGCGCCGCGGCGGGTCGCCCCGGCGGCATCAGCTGGAGATGGTCGCGGCGGCGCAGGCCGGCTCGCACGCCCTGCTGGTCGCCCCGACCGGCGGCGGCAAGACCCTGGCCGGCTTCCTGCCCTCGCTGATTGAACTGGCCGAGCGCGGCCCCAAGCCCGAGACAGGCCCCGGGTCGGGCGTGCACACCCTCTACCTGTCGCCGCTCAAGGCCCTGACCACCGACGTCGAGCGCAACCTGATGACCCCGATCCGCGAGATCGGGCTGAACATCCACGTCGAGAGCCGCACCGGCGACACCAAACAGTCCAAGCGCCAGCGTCAGCGCGAGTTTCCGCCCGACATCCTGCTGACCACGCCGGAGCAGCTGGCCCTGTTCTGCGCCTGGGAGGGCGCGCGCAGCTATTTCGCCGACCTGAAATGCGTCGTGCTGGACGAGGTCCACGCCATCTGGAGCGGCAAGCGGGGCGACCTCCTGTCCCTCGGCCTCGGCCGCCTGCAGGCCTTCTCGCCCGGGATGCGGCGCGTGGCGCTGAGCGCCACGGTGGACGACCCGGGGATGATCGCGGAGTGGCTGCGGCCGGGCGGCGGTGAAGCGGAACCAGCCCCTCCACCGCCTTCGGCGGTCCCCCTCCCCATTCCTTCGGAACGGGGAGGAGACGAGGCGGCGGCGGTCGTCTCCTCCCCGTCGCGCAGCGATGGGGAGGGGGACCGCGAAGC
>JAEZIH010000219.1 GCA_023416055.1 Pseudomonadota bacterium
TGCCGGCCCTGCTGCGGGTCGGGGCGATGATCGAGTGCCCGTCGCTGCTGTGGCACCTCGACGCCCTGCTGCCGCTGACCGACTTCGTCTCGATCGGCACCAACGACCTGTTCCAGTACATGTTCGCGGCCGACCGCACCAATCCGCTGGTCTCGGACCGCTACGACCCCCTGTCGCCGCCGCTGCTCAGGGCGCTGGCGGAGATCCAGAAGAAGTGCGCCGACACCGGCACCCCGGTGTCGGTGTGCGGCGAACTGGCCGGGCGGCCGCTCGAGGCCTTCGCCCTGCTCACCCTCGGCTTCACCCGCCTGTCCGCGCCGGCGGGAGGCGTGGGCCCGGTGAAGCGCATGATCCTGTCGGCCGACCTGCCTGCGGCGAGGCGAGGCATGACCAACCTGCTCGGCTCATCGTCCGCCTCCATCCGCGGCGAGCTGGAATCGCTGGCCCGGAAATTGAACGTCACGATCTGAAACGTATCGGCCTGAACCGCCGGTACGGCTAACAAATCGTTGATCGGTCAACTCAAATGAGTTATCCACAAGGCGTAGCCGGGCGGTCTGCGGGGGCGGACCCGATCTGTCTTCCCGATATGATACAGGGCCCGGGGTCGAGTACCGCGTGCGGGGAATCCCTGCATGTGCCGAGTATGGGGTCAGGCCGGATGGCGCTGGATACGGGGAGCACCCCCGAAGAGTTTCGTGACCAGCCCGACTGGACGGACATCATTCCGTCGGTCACCGACGCGCCGACTCTCGGAGACAGCCTCAGGACGGCCCGCACTCATTCCGGCCGCTCCCTCGCCGAACTCTCGACGATCACCCGGGTGCCCAGCCGCTATCTGACGGCCCTGGAGCAGAACGACTTCTCGGTGTTGCCGAACCGGGTCTTCTCGATCGGCTATGTGCGCGCCTATGCGGGGGCCCTGGGCCTCGACGAACAGCTGGCGGTCGAACGTTTCAAGCGCGAGAGCCCGGACCCTTCGGTGCCGCTGCAGCCGCCCGTCGGCGTGGCCTTCGAAGAGGTCAAACGTTATTCGCCGCGCCTGATCGCGGCCGGCCTCGCCCTGGTCCTCGCCATCGTCGGCTGGAACGTCTTCCAGCGGGTCAATCTGATGCGGGCGCCCGAGCCGTCGGCCCTCGCGGAGATACCGGAAAGCTGGACCCTTGGGGCCGTTCCCGGCCAGGCCCGGATCATGCGACTGAGCGCGCCGCTGCCGGCGCCCCCCGACCAGACCGTGCCGGCCCTTTACGTCACACCAGGCCTCGAAGAGCAGCTGACCGGGATCGACCCGGCATCCGCCGAGGGGATCGCCGCCGCGGCCGAGGCCCCTCCGGTGCAGAAGGCCTTCAATCCGCGCGGGGCCGTCTACGGCGCCCCGGCCAGCGCCTCGCAGGTCGTTCTGCAGGCTCGCAAGTCGGCCTATTTGATCGTCCGCATGGGCGACGGCCGGGTACTGTTCGCCCGCCAGCTGGCCCCCGGCGACGCCTGGCGCGCGCCCACGGGAGTGGCCGCCACGGTCGAGGTGCAGGACGTCTCGGCGTTCGACATCTATCTGAACGGCGAGCACGGGGGCGTGCTGGAAGCGGCGCAGACGTCGCTGAACCAGCTGAACCAGCGGGCCCAGGCCCTGGCGCGGCAGGCCGCGGCCGAGGTCACGGCCCGGACGGAGGCGGCGCAGGCCGCCGCGGTCCAGGCGCAGGCGCAGGCCCAGCTGCAGGCTGCCTCGGTGGTTCAGAATACGATCGGCGGCGCCGCCGGCGGCTGAACCGCGACCGTCTGCGTCGTGGCCATGCCGCAATCGTGAGCCTATGTTCGCCCTCTCATGAGCCTCGACCACACCCACGTCCGTCCCTGGCGCCATATCGAGCGCCGCAAGAGCCGCCAGATCAAGGTTGGCGACGTGCCCGTGGGCGGGGACGCGCCGATCACTGTGCAGTCGATGACCAACACGCCGACCGCCGACGCGGCGGCGACCCTCGACCAGATCCGCAAGCTCGAAGAGGCCGGAGCCGACATTGTCCGCGTCTCCTGTCCGGACGAGGACTCCACCGCCGCCTTCCGCACAATCGCCCGCGAGGCGAAGGTCCCGCTGGTCGCCGACATCCACTTTCACTACCGCCGCGGGATCGAGGCGGCCCAGGCCGGCGCCGCCTGCCTGCGCATCAACCCCGGCAACATCGGCAGCCCCGACCGGGTGCGCGAGGTGATCCAGGCCGCCAAGGACCACGGCTGCTCGATGCGCATCGGCGTCAACGCCGGGTCGCTGGAGCGCGAGCTGCTGGAGAAGTACGGCGAGCCCTGCCCCGACGCCATGGTCGAGAGCGCGCTGAACCACGCCCGCATCCTGCAGGACCACGACTTCCACGAGTTCAAGATCTCGGTGAAGGCGTCCGACCCCTTCCTGACCGTCGCCGCCTACCACCAGCTGGCCGAGGCCATCGACTGTCCGCTGCATGTCGGGGTGACCGAGGCAGGACCGCTGCGCACCGGCACCATCAAGTCGTCGATCGCCATGGGCAACCTGCTGTGGGCCGGCGTGGGCGACACCATCCGCGTCAGCCTCGCCGCCGACCCCGTGGAAGAGATCAAGGTCGGCTTCGACATCCTCAAGTCGCTGGGCCTGCGTCACCGCGGGGTCAACATCATCGCCTGCCCGTCCTGCGCGCGTCAGGGTTTCAACGTCATCGAGACGGTCGGCGTGCTGGAGGAGCGGCTGGCCCACGTCACCACCCCGATGTCGCTGTCGATCATCGGCTGCGTCGTCAACGGCCCGGGCGAGGCCCTGTTCACCGACGTCGGCTTCACCGGCGGCGGCAAGGGCGCGGGTATGATCTATCTGAACGGCAAGATCGCCCACAAACAGGCCAACGAGGGAATGATCGACGAGATCGTCGCCCGCGTGGAGGAGAAGGCCGCCGAACTGGAGGCGGCGCGCAACGCGGCCCTGCAGGCGGCTGAGTGACCATGAAGCTCTACATCACCACTCCTTCGCCGTTCGCCCGCAAATGCCGGATCGTCGCCCGCGAGAAGGGGCTGGAGGTCGAGGAGATCGTCGCCGATCCCTACGCCAACGCGCCGGAGCTGCTGGCGTCCAATCCGCTGGTGCAGGTGCCGGCCCTGATCGCGGAGGACGGTCTGCCGCTGACTGACAGCCCGGTGATCTGCGAGTATCTGGACGCCATCGGTACGGGGCCGCGCCTGCTCCCCGATGGCGGCCCGGAGCGTCTGCGGGTGCGGCGGATGGAGACGCTGGCCAACGGCGCCCTGGAGATGGGGGTCAAGCTGGTGCTGGAGAAGCGCCGCCCGGAGCACGAGCGCTCGCCGTCGTGGATCGAGCGCTGGACGACCAACATGGGCCGGGTGCTGGATGCGCTGGAGGCGGCAGCCCCCGACGCCAACCGCCTCGACATGGGGGTGATCACCGCCGGCGTGGCCGTGACCTGGATCGGCTTCCGCC
>JAEZIH010000230.1 GCA_023416055.1 Pseudomonadota bacterium
TTCTTCGCCCTTCTGATGTTTACCTTTCGTGAGCCCGCCAGGCGAGGCCGCAAGGCGCCGACTGCGGCGGCCGTGGGGCTGGGTTCGTACCTGAAGGCGAACTGGAAACTGTACGGCTCGCTTCTGCTCGGCTTCAGCTTCGCCGGGTTGGCGGCCGGCGGCCTGATCGCCTGGGCCCCGACCTACATGACGCGTCAGTTCGGCTGGACCGCCCAACACTACGGCCCGATCATGGGGGTGGTCAGCCTGATCGCCGCCTGCAGCATCATGGCCAAGGGCGTGATCATCGACTGGCTCTACGCCCGCGGCGTTCAGGACGCCCACGTGCGCTTCTACACCTGGCTGCTGGCCCTCGCCGTGCCGCTGACGGTGGTGGCGTTCGTGGTGCGCAACCCCTACGCCTTCATCCTGCTGTACGGAGCGGTGAACGTCGTCTCGGTGTCCTTCATGCTCTACGTCTCCGCCACTCTGCAGATCCTGTCGCCCGGCGATTTCCGCGGGCGGATCACGGCTATCTTCATGTTCATGATCACCGTCGTGGCCGGCGGGGCGGCGCCGACGATCATCGCGTCGCTGACGGACTTCGTGTTCCGCGACAAGCAGGCGCTCGGGCTGTCGCTGGGCATTGTCTCGGTGACGGGTCTGACCCTGGCCCTGCTGACGCTGCGCTACGCCCTCATCCCGCTCAAGGCGCCGCTGGCGGACGCCATGGCGGAGGCAGAGTAGTCGATGTCGCTGCATCTGATCGGCCTGTCGGGAAGTCTCCGCAAGGCCGCCTACAGCACCGCCATCCTCCGGACCGTCAGCGAGGCTATGCCGGCGGGCGAGCGGCTTGAGTCGTGCTCGCTCGCGGACGTGCCCTTGTTCAACGACGATCTGGACGGAGAGGCGCCGCCGACGGCGGTGGCCGCTCTGCGCGCCGCGGTCGCCGGAGCCGACGGCGTCGTCGTCGTCTCGCCCGAATACAACCACGGCATGAGCGGGGTTCTGAAGAACGCGCTCGACTGGCTGTCGCGGCCCGCGTCGACCTCGTGCCTGCGCGACAAGCCGGTCTTGACGATCACGTCCTCGCCCTCGGCCCTGGGCGGCGTGCGGGCCCAGCAGCAGTTGAACGAGACCTTCATCGCCATCCGCGCCCGCCTGCTGATCCGACGCCAGATCGTGGTCGGCTCCGCCGCCGAGAAGGTGGCGGACGAGCGGCTGATCCACCAGCCGACGCTGGATTTCATTCTCGAGGGCGTCGGCGATCTTCGCGCCGCCGTCGCTTCCCAGCCCCGGTAGTCCATGTCCCAGGAAACGACGTCCTCCGCCTCCGGATCGCCGGCCGTCCCTGGTATCTGGAGCGGCCTTTTCCGCACCGCGCATACGCTGGAATGGATTGACGCCGCCGGCGTGTCGACCCGGATTCTGCAGGCCGGCGATCCGTCCGCGCCCGTTGTCCTGATGCTTCACGGCACCGCCGGAAGCCTGGAGAATTTCTGCGCCAATTTCGAAGCCTTCGCCCGGCGTTTCCGGGTGATCGCCATCGACATGTTGGGCTGTGGCTTCACCGGCAAGCCCGACTACGACTACGCCATCATGGACTATGCGCGGCACGCGCTTTCGGTCCTCGATGCGTTGGGGGTGAGCAAGGCGTCTGTGGTCGGCGTCTCCCTGGGTTCATGGGTCGCCGTGGCCATGGCCGAGGCGTGGCCGGAGCGGATCGGGAAGTTGGTCATGGTGGCGCCGGCCGGGATCATCGCCGACCCGGAGGCGGATCGCCGGACCGCCGAGCGGATGCGCCAGCGGCGCACGGCTGCCGCCGAGGACCCGACCTGGGAGAGCGTCACCAAGGCGATGTCCAGCCTGGTGCTGGACCCGGCGCGCCTCTCGGACGACATCATCGCGGTGCGTCTCGCAGCCTACAGCCAGCCCGAGATGAAGGCGGCCATGCCGCACCTTCTGGCGTTTGCGATCGACACCGAGGCGGGCGCGCTGAGCGAGGATCGCTGGCGGCGAATGCAGACGCCGATCCTGGTGGTGCTGAGCGTCGACGCCAACGACATGTTCCTGCTGAACGGCCGCAGGATCCTTGAACTCGCGCCCAACGCGCAGGCCTGTGAGATCCACGACTGCGATCACTGGGCGCAGTACGAGCAGCCCGGCGTCTTCAACCAGGCCGCCATCGACTTCCTGTCCGGGGGCGCGGATGTCTGAAGCCGACGTGGCCACCATCCGTGACATCGAAGCCCGGCGCTGCAAGGCGCTTGTGGACGTGGATATCGAGACGCTGGATGAACTGTTTTCGGAGCGGCTCACCCACGTCCACACGACGGGACTGGTTCAGGACAAGGCGGGGTTCCTCGCCGGGCTGGCCGCCAAGCGGCCGTTCCTCAGCGTTGAACGCGGGCCCCTGACCATCCAGGTGTACGGCGAGGCGGCGTTGATGACCGGGTCCATGCTCAACAAGGGCCGGAAGACGGGGCAGGTCCAGCCGGTGGAACTTGCGGCATACGCCACCCAGATTCTCGTCCGTGAGGACGGTCGGTGGCGCTATGTGCATTTCCAGGCGACGACTGGCCCGCGGCTGCCAGCGCACGCGCCGGCCGGCTGAGTCCCTCACATTCGCACGGGCTGCGGAGACCTCAGATAGGCGAGCGCCAGGCGGGTCACCTCACGCGTCAGGGCGCCCGAGCGAAGCTGTTCCATTTCCCGATCAAGCGCCGTGTTGGCGACCTCGCGAACGATCACGTCGAGCATGAACGCAGCCAGCTCCAGGTCCTGGAGGACGACCTCGGAGCGATGACGTTCCAGCAGCCTCACCCAGGCCGCATGCCGCCGGGCGCGCAGCGGCATCACCCATTCGGGATAGGGGAGGTTGCGCGTCAGACTGCGCAGTGGGGCCTGCAGGTCGGCTTCCGACCGGTGGGCCTCGAGAAGCCCCCCGACCGCGATCGGGATCACGGTGTCGAGCCGGTCTTCGACGCGGGTGTCGGCGACCGCGCGTTCGATGATGTCCACCATGGCCTCGGCGTGTCGCCGCCAAAGCTCCCCGACGATCGCCTCCTTGTTGGGGAAATACTGATAGAGCGACCCGATGCTAAAGCCCGCGCGGTCCGCGACTGCATTGGTGTTCAGCGCCTTGGGGCCCCTCTTCTCCAGAAGGCTGGCGGCGGCGTCGACGATAGTCGCGACCGTCATGCGCGAGCGAAGCTGCCGCGGCGTCTTTCGGGCGGCGAGAGTCACGGTCATGCGGTTCCTCCTTCCGTGCCGTGCTGTTTTCCCGTTTGTGCCGCGCCCGCCTTCCTTCGACCCGCGTCATGACGCGACTGTGCGTCTGGTGCACAGATTGCCCTGGCGATCTTCAAGCGCTCGCAAGCGACGACCTAGAAATGAGCGGCGGCGTCGATGTGTCCGGCCCCCGTCATCGGCTCACCGGGCTAACTTCCGACGGAGTCGATCGATTGCGAAGTTATTACAGTCACTTGTCTGGCTGCGAGGCGAACCGGGAGTCGCGAGATGGCGCGGGTTTCAGAGCACGAGGGAATGCGAGTAGGCGGCGCGGCCGCGACTGCCGACCATTCCGGCAGGCTCGGCATGAATGATCGAGCGATCGAGGGGTAGGAAGATGACGCGCGAACGGCGGAGCTCCAGGCGGAGCGCCCTTAACACCATTTCCCTGGTCGCCCTGGCGACGGCGTTCGCCGGTTCGGCGTTCGCCCAGGACGCCGCACCGGCCGGTCCGGACGTCGAGGAGCAGGAAGAATCCCTCGGAGACATCGTCGTCACCGGCACCCTCGTCCGGGGCATCGCCCCGGTCGGCGCCCCGGTGATCGGGATCTCCACCGAAGACATCGAGGCCGCAGGTCTCAGCAACACGGTCGAACTGCTGCGCAAGATACCGCAGGTCACCAACATCGGCATGGACGACGGTCGATCCAACTCCAGCGCCGGCTTGCAGAACTCGAACTCCACCCAGGGTAGCGGCATCAACATGCGCGGCCTGGGCACTCAGGCGACCCTGACGCTGACCAATGGCTTCCGCCCGGCGCCGAGCGGCCTTTACGGCCTGTACTTCGACCCCTCCACCATCCCGACCATCGCCCTGCAGGGCATCGAGGTCGTGGCGGACGGCGCATCGGCCCTTTACGGCTCGGACGCGATCGCCGGCGTCGCGAACCTGGTGTTCAAGCGGAACTACGACGGCGCGGAAATCTCGGCCCGCTACGGCTACGCCGACGACTGGTCGACCGAGCAGCTCTCGGGGATCATCGGTCGTCGCTGGGATGGCGGCGGCGTCATGTTCGCGGCGGAGTACTCGCACCGCGATGTCCTGTGGGCTGCGGATCGTCCGCAGTACTACACCGCCGACCTGCGGCCGTTCGGCGGCCAGGACCTGCGCACCAACTTCAGCTATCCGGCCAATATCGTCGTCGGCTCGACGGTCTACGGCGTGCCCCTGAATCCGACCGGGCGCGGGCTGACGTTCGCGGACCTCACCGCCCCGAACCTGATGTCGGGATGGACGGGGGCCACCGCCCGTCCCGAGCAGACCCGCACCTCCTATGTGCTGACGGCCGATCACCGCTTCTCGAACAACGTCGAGCTCTACGGGCAGGCCTATCACACCCGCCGCGACGTTGATCACATCCTCGGCCGCGTGGGTCTGGCCTCCCTGCAGTCGACCCTGACCATCCGCGACACCAACCCGTGGTTCATCACCGGCATCCCGGGCGTCGGGGCGACCCAGACCGTCCGCTATTCGTGGCTGGACCAACTGGGCCCCGAGGACTCCTCGGGCTGGCAGACCAACTGGCAGGCGGTGGCCGGCGCGCGCTTCGACCTGATCGGCGACTGGCGCGGCGACATCAGCGTGTCGCGCAGCCGCAACGAGGACCTTCGCCTGCGGGTGAACCAGTTCAACCAGTGCGCCCTCACCGGCTCGGCGACCAGCGCCAGCGGCCCCTGCACCGTTCTGCCCGGCCATCTGCCGGGCGGCGCCATCGCCCAGACCGATCCGGCCCTGGCCTTCAACCCGTACGGCCCGAACAGCGAAGCCCTGCTGTCGACCCTGCGCGCTTGGATCAACCAGTGGAACTGGTACGAGATCGACGCGATCCAGGCCAAGTTCGACGGGACCCTGTTCGAGCTGCCGGCCGGTCCGGTGCGCGCCGCCGTGGGCCTGGCTTACTCGCGGCACGAGGAAGGCCGCCACAACACCCAGAACAACGACACCGCCGACAACACCATCGTGCGCGTGGCCACCACTGGCTCGCTCGCAATGGAGGTCACAAGCCTCTTCGGCGAGGTGGTCGTGCCGGTCGTCAGCCCGGACCAGGCCATCCCCTTCGTCCAGAGCCTGCGCCTGTCTCTGGCCGGCCGGTACGAGGACTACGACCTTTTCGGCAGCACGACCAATCCCAAGGTAGGCTTCACCTGGGACGTGAACGACGAGGTTCAGTTCCGCGGCAGCTATGGCACCTCCTTCAAGGTGTCGCTGATCCAGGCTGACCCGCGCGTTTCGGGCGGCCCGACCACGCGCCAGCTGGCGGACTACACCTCGCCGACCGGGCAAACCCTGGCGATGACACACGTGGGCGGAAACCCGGATCTGGGGCCGGAAACCTCGAAGACCTGGACCCTGGGGCTGAACTACAGCCCGTCGCAGTTGCCGGGCCTGCGCCTGTCGACGACCTATTTCAACATCCAGTACGACGACATCATCGACACCCCGGGCAACAGCGTCATCAACAACGGCCTGACCTCGGCCGCGCGTGAGGCCCTGTACGCCGCCTATATCCGCCGCCGTCCGGCCGATGCGGCGGGATCGGCCGCCTTCACCGAGTTCATCCGGGAACGCTATTCGGACCCGCAGTTCATCGTGGCGGGCGGCATTCCGGATCCGGCCAATGTGAACATCTACGTCGACGGCCGCGGCTACAACGCCGGTTCGCTCAGCACCTCGGGCCTGGATTTCGACGTGTCCTACGCCTTCGACATGGGCGCAGGCGAGCTCGAGCTCGGCATGGTCGGCACCTACTTCTTCAACTTCGACCGCTCCCAGGCGCCGACGCTCCCGAAGGAGGATGTCCTCGGCCTGATCGAGTTCCCGAACACCTGGAATCTCCGCGCCAGCGTGGGCTGGAACCAGGGGCCGTGGAGCGCCAACGCCTTCGTCAACCACTCGCCGAGCTACACGAACAACTTCGTGACGCCGTCGGCCAAGGTCGACGCCTACACCTCGGTGGACGCGACGTTCGCCTACGACTTCTCGGACCGCTTCGACACGGGCCTCCTGTCCGGCGTGCGCATGTCGCTGGAAGTGCAGAACCTGTTCGACGCCGACGTGCCGGTCGCCCTGGTGGCGAACCAGCCGTTCGACAGCGCCGGACCGGCGAGCGTGATCGGGCGTTTCGCGGCGGTCAGGCTGAGCAAGTCGTTCTGATCGTCTGACCAGTGTGGCGTAAGGCGGTGGCCGCGGGAGAAATCCTGCGGCCATTGTCCTTTTTTCGGCCCAGATAGGCGCCCTGTGCGCCAGCCGCACAGAAGCGCCGAGGCGGTTTCCCGCCCGCCGTCCGCAGGGAAAATCCACGCCAAGACCCGCGGCGGCTCGCCAGCGGGCGACGCGTCCGCCGGAGGGGCGGACCAGGGAGCCCGACAATGATCGCAGGCGCTGTCTGCCTCAGCCATTCGCCCATGCTTGATCGCAACCGGGCCGATCCCGCTGTCGAGGCGCGCTTCCATGCGGCCGCGGCCGAGATCGGCGCCCTGGTCGAGACCTGGAGGCCGGACGTGACGGTGGTGTTCTATCCCGACCACTTCAACGGGTTCACCTATGGCCTGATGCCGGCCTTCTGCATCGGGGCGGCAGCGGAGTCGGTGGGGGACTACGGTTCGACGCCCGGGGTCATGGACGTGCCCGAAGACGCGGCGGTCGACCTGGCGCGCCATGTGATCGGCGAGGGCGTCGACGCGGCCCTGTCCTACCGGATGCGGCTCGACCACGGCGCGGTGCAGCCCGTCGAGATGATAGCCGAGGGCCCGGAGCCTGGCCCGGTGATCCCGGTCTTCATCAACTGCGCGGCGGACCCGCGCCCCGGCTTCGCCCGCGTCCGGGCGCTTGGCCAGGCGGTGGGCCGTTGGGCGGAACAGGTAGACCTGCGGGTGCTGCTCGTAGGCTCGGGCGGCCTCTCCCACGATCCGCCTGCAGCCACGATGAAGGGCGCCCCCGCCGCTGTGCGCGAGCGAATGATCAGCAGCGCGCCGATGACCCAGGCCGCGCGCTTCCAGCGCCAGAAGAAGGTCTTCGCGATCGGACGGGAGTTCGCCGCAGGGGCGCCGGTGGCGCGTGCCCTGGACCCCGAGTGGGACAGGGCCTTCCTCGAGGCGATGACCGACGGGCGGCTGAACTATTGCGACCACTGGTCAGACGTCGAGGTGACCGAGACCGGCGGCGCCGGGGGGCATGAGGTGCGCTGCTGGCTGGCGGCCTTTTCCGCCCTGTCCACGGCCGGGCCTTACGAGGGCCGCTCCCACTTCTACGAACCCGTCCCCGAATGGCTGACCGGCATGGCCATCGCCTCCGGTCGGCCGACCCGTCAAACCCAGTCCTGAGGCCTCCCGGTGAGCTACGCCCACGATCAATCCGTCCACCACAGCATCTGGGCCGACCTGCGCGGGGTCAGCTTCTCGCAGGGCTGGCTGGACGCCGGCGGCGCCCGAACGCGCTATCTCCGCGCGGGTGAGCCGGGGCGCCCCACCCTGATCCTGCTGCACGGCGTCGGCGGCCACGCCGAGGCCTATTCGCGCAACCTCAAGGCCCACGCGGAGCATTTCGACGTCTGGGCCATCGACATGATCGGTCACGGCTGGACCGAGAGCCCGGACGAGAACCGGGAGATCGCCCAGTACGTTCGGCACATCCTGGCCTTCATGGACGCCATCGGGGTGCAGAAGGCCTCGATCAGCGGCGAGTCGCTGGGCGGGTGGGTGGCCTCGCGCATCGCCGCCGATCATCCTGGCAGGATCGAGCGATTGGTCCTCAACACGGCCGGGGGCTCGCAGGCCGATCCAGTGGTGATGGAGCGGCTGAAGGGGCTCTCGATGCGCGCCGCGACCGAGCCCAGCTGGGACTTCATCAAGGCCCGCGTCGAGTGGCTGATGGCCGAGAAGTGGAAGGCTAACGACGACCTCGTCGCCACCCGCCAGGCCATCTATTCCCAACCGGGGATGGTCACGACCATGAAGCGCAACATGGTGCTCCAGGACATGGAGACCCGCCTGCGCAACCTGATGACGCCCGAGGACTACGGCCGCATCGCCTGCCCGACCCTGGTGCTGTGGACCTCGGACGATCCCACCGCGGACGTCAGCGAAGGCCGGCGCATCGCGTCAATGATCCCGGGAGCCCTGTTCACGGTGATGGAGGGCTGCGGTCACTGGCCGCAGTTCGAGGACCCCGAAACCTTCGACCGCATCCACATCGCCTTCCTGACCGGTCAGCCGGTCCCGGAAGCCGCGCCCGTCGTCTGAGCCGGGCCGGGGAGGGGAGAGATGAGGAAGTCTTCCGTGATTGACGTGGCCATCGTCGGCGCCGGCCCGGTCGGTCTGCTGCTGGCGAACTACCTGGGGGCGCAAGGCCTGGAGGTCCGCGTCTTCGAGCAATTGGACGCGCTGATCGACTTTCCCCGAGGGGTCGGCATGGACGACGAGTGCCTGCGCGCCATCCAGGCGGCAGGGCTTGTCGAGCAGGTCTTGCCACATACGACGCCCTTCCAATGGATGCGATTCGTCAACGGCGGCGGGCGGTGCTTCGCCTCGATCGAACCACGGACGGAGGAGTTCGGCTGGCCTCGCCGCAACGCCTTCATCCAGCCGCTGGTCGACAAGGAGCTGCACCAGGGGCTGGCCCGGTATCCGAACGTGCAGGTCTCCTTCGCGAGCCGCGTCGCCAGCTTTGTCCAGGACGCGGACGGGGTGACCCTGACCGTCCACGATGTCCAGGGCGATAAACCGGTCGAGACTGTCCGCGCCCGCTACATGGTCGGAGCAGATGGGGGGCGCAGCCCGACGCGGGTCGCCCTCGGCATACCGTTCGAGGGGCGGACTGACGCCAACAACTGGATCGTCGTCGACGTGGCCAACGATCCGGTCGGGACACCGAACTCCTACATGATGGCCAACCCCAGGCGGCCGCACGTCTCGATCGCCCTGCCGCACGGCGTGCGGCGCTTCGAGTTTATGCTGTTCAAGGGCGAGGCCGAGGACGGCGAGGTCCCGCCGCACCTGCTCAAGTCCATGCTGTCCATGGTCGTCCCCGATCCAGAGCGGGTCGAGCTGATCCGCGCCCGCGTCTACACCCATAACGCCCGTCTGGCGGCCCGCTTCCGCGAAGGTCGGGTGCTGCTGGCCGGGGACGCCGCCCACATCATGCCGGTCTGGCAAGGCCAAGGGTACAACAGCGGGGTCCGCGACGCCTTCAACCTCGGCTGGAAGCTGGCCATGGTCCTCAAGGGAGAGGCCGAGGACAGCCTGCTGGACACCTACGGCCAGGAGCGCCGCGACCACGCCGGCGCGATGATCAACCTGTCGGAGATGTCGGGGCGCATCTTCTCCCCGACCAATCCGGCGGTCGCCGCCCTGCGCGACGTCACGACCTGGCTGCTCAACTACCTGCCGGCGGCAAAGCGCTACGTCATGGAGATGCGCTTCAAGCCCATGCCGAAATACGAGCAGGGCGCGCTCCACCACGGCGGCGCGGCCTGCGTCGGACGGATTTTCCCCCAGCCCCTCGTCGACCTGGTCGATCGGCCGGGAATGCGGCTCGACGAGGTTCTGGGACCCGGCTTCGCCGTCCTGTCGTGGGGCGTCGACCCCCTGCGGTGGATCGACGAGACGCAGAAGGCCCGGCTGGCGCGCCTGGGCTTCCGCTTCATCCTCGCCGTGCCGTCGACCCAGCTGGAGTGGGAAAGCGAGCGAAACGCCGGAGTGGCGGTCGTCGGCGACCGCGGCGGTGCCCTGAAGGCCTGGTTCAGCGAGCGGCCAGAATCCGTGGTGGTGATACGGCCCGACCGCTTCGTCGGCGCCGCCTGCCGGCCCCAGGGCCTGGCCCAGACGCTGACCGCCCTGCTGCGGGCCCTGCGCACATCGCAGCCGGCGGAGGCCTGAGATGTCCGTCGCTCCCGTCTCCCCCGCGGTGCTGGCCCAGAGGCTCCGCAACGCATATCGCCAGGGGCCTGTGCCTCCGCTGCGCGACGGCCTGGAGCCGACGGACGTCGAAGGCGCCTATGCGGTGCAGTCGGAGAACACCCGGCGCTGGCTGGCGGAAGGCCGCCGGATTGTGGGTCGCAAGATCGGGCTGACCGCGCGCGCTGTTCAGGCCCAGTTGGGGGTCGACCAGCCGGACTTCGGCGTCCTGTTCGCGGACATGGAGATCCCCGACGGAGGCATGATTCCGGCCGGGCGCCTACTGCAGGGCAAGGTCGAGGCCGAGGTGGCGCTGATCCTCGGCGCGCCGATCGACACGACCGAGGCGACTGCGGCCGACGTGGCGGCGGCCACGGCGCTGGTCGCGCCGGCGCTCGAGATCGTCGACAGCCGCATCGCCGACTGGAATATCACCTTCGCCGACACCGTCGCCGACAACGCGTCCGCGGCTTTCTACGTCCTGGGTTCGCCCCGCCGTCCGCTGGACGGTCTCGACCTGTGGACCTGCGGCATGGTGATGGAGGTCAACCGCACGATCGCCTCGACCGGGGTCGGCGCGGCCTGCCTCGGCCACCCCCTCGAGGCCGCCGCCTGGCTTGCCCGAACGCTGGCCCGTCGAGGAGAGCCGCTGAAGGCGGGTGATGTGGTTCTGACCGGGGCCCTCGGCCCGATGGTCGCGCTGAAGCCCGGCGATGTGGTCCGCGCCGCCATCGGCGGCCTGGGCGCGGTCGGTTTCACCCTCAGCGGAGACGACGCATGACCCCAGCCGCAGGCAAGACCCGCGTCGCCATCATCGGGCCGGGCAATATCGGCACCGACCTGATGATCAAGATCATGCGCCTGTCCCAGGTGCTGGAGGTCCGCGCCCTGGTCGGGGTCGACCCGGAGTCCGACGGCCTGAAGCGTGCGCAGCGCCTGGGCGTGCCGACCACCCACGAGGGCATCGAGGGCCTGGTCGCCATGCCGGAGTTCGCCGACATCAAGATCGTCTTCGACGCCACCTCGGCCGGGGCGCACATGCATCACGACAAGGTCCTGCGCGCCCACGGCAAACAGATCATCGACCTGACGCCGGCGGCGCTGGGCCCCTTCACCATCCCGCCGGTCAATGGCGACGCCAACCTCGACGAGCCGAACGTCAACATGGTCACCTGCGGCGGCCAGGCGACCATCCCGATCGTGGCGGCGATCAACCGGGTCAGCCCGGTGATCTACGGCGAGATCGTCGCATCGATCGCCTCGCGCTCGGCCGGCCCCGGCACCCGCGCCAACATCGACGAGTTCACCGAGACGACCTCCCACGCCATCGAACGGGTCGGCGGGGCGCGGCGCGGCAAGGCGATCATCATCCTCAATCCGGCAGAGCCGCCGCTGATCATGCGCGACACGGTCTATTGCCTCTGCGAGGACGCCGATCCGGCGGCCGTGGAGGCGTCGATCCTGCGGATGGTGGAGGAGGTCCAGACCTACGTCCCCGGCTACCGGCTGAAGCAGAAGGTCCAGTTCGAGCGGATCGGGGATAACGATCCCCTCTGGATCCCGGAGATGGACGAGGCCTTCGCGGGGCTGAAGGTCACGGTCTTCCTCGAGGTCGAGGGCGCGGCGCACTACCTGCCCGCCTACGCGGGCAACCTGGACATCATGACTTCGGCGGCCCTGAAGACCGCCGAACGCATCGTGGAACGCCGGCGTCGGGAGATCGCGGCATGAGCGCCTTCAAGCCCGCCGGGAAGCTCTACATCCAGGACGTCACCCTGCGTGACGGCATGCACGCCATCCGCCACCAGTACGGGCTGGACCACGTGCGGGGGATCGCCCGTGCGCTCGACGCGGCCAGGGTCGATGCGATCGAGGTGGCCCACGGCGACGGCCTGCAGGGCTCGTCGTTCAACTACGGCTTCGGGGCCCATACGGACTGGGACTGGATCGAGGCGGTGGCGGAAGTTCTGACCCATGCGCGGCTGACCACCCTGCTGCTGCCGGGCATCGGCACGGTCCACGACCTGAAGCGGGCCTGGGGTCTGGGCGTCCGCTCCGTGCGCATCGCGACCCACTGCACCGAGGCGGACGTCTCGAAGCAGCACATCGAGTTCGCACGCGGCCTCGGCATGGACGTGTCAGGCTTCCTGATGATGAGCCATATGAGCCCCCCCGATGCCCTGGCCCGGCAGGCCCTGCTGATGGAGAGCTACGGGGCGAACTGTGTCTATGTGACCGACAGCGGCGGCGCGATGACCATGGACGATGTCGCAGCGCGCTTCCAGGCCTACGACCGGGTGCTCAGACCCGAGACCGCTCGAGGCATACATGCCCACCACAACCTGTCGCTGGGCGTCGCCAACTCGATCGCCGCGGTTCAGAACGGGGCCATCCGCGTGGACGCCAGCCTGGCCGGCATGGGGGCCGGGGCGGGCAATGCGCCGCTCGAGGTCTTCATCGCGGCGGCGGACGCCTGCGGCTGGGAACACGGCACGGACCTGTTCGCCCTGATGGACGCCGCCGAGGACCTGGTGCGCCCGCTGCAGGACCGCCCCGTGCGGGTGGATCGCGAGACCCTCTCGCTCGGCTACGCCGGAGTCTATTCCAGCTTCCTGCGCCACGCCGAAAAAGCCGCCCAGACGCACGGCCTGGACGTGCGCTCGATCCTGGTCGAGCTGGGCCGGCGCCGGATGGTCGGCGGGCAGGAGGACATGATCACTGACGTCGCCCTGGACCTGGCCGCGCGCCGCGAGGCCGCCGCCTGAGACGGGGCGGAATGCGAGTACCGCGCCTTCCGGCCATCCGCTCAACTGGGGCTCTGAAGGCGTCGCCCCGACGCCTCGCGTGGTGTTCGTCCGGGGCAGTCGAGGTCGGTCTTGAAGTTGTTGCGTGTGGGCCCCGCGGGCCAGGAGAAGCCGGCCGTCCTGGACGGCTACGGCGTTCTTCGCGACCTCTCGGCCCATGTCGCCGACATCGCCGGCGAGGTCCTGTCGCCCGAGGGTCTGGCCAGCCTGTCGGCGCTGGACCTGTCCAGCCTGCCGCAGGTCGCGGGCGCGCCCCGCATCGGGCCGTGCGTCGGCCGGGTGGGCAAGCTGGTCTGTGTCGGGCTGAACTATCGCGCTCACGTCGTCGAGACGAAGAACGAGCCGACGCCCGAGCCGCTGCTGTTCATGAAGGCTACGACCTCCATCTGCGGCGCCGACGATCCCATCCTGCCGCCTCGGGGCGCGACACAGCTGGACTATGAGGTCGAGCTCGGCGTGGTTATCGGGCGGACGAGCCGTTACGTCGATGCGGACGAGGCCATGGCCTCGGTGGCGGGGTACTGTCTGATCAACGACGTCAGCGAACGCGCCTTCCAGAAGTATCGCGGCGGCCAGTGGACCAAGGGCAAGAGCGCAGACAGCTTCGGCCCCATCGGCCCATGGTTCGTGACCGCGGACGAAATCCCGGACCCGTCCGCCCTGCATCTTGAACTGACCGTCAACGGTGAGGTCCGCCAGAGCGCGCCTGCAGCCGACATGATCGTCGACGTGCCCGGGCTGGTCTCCTACATCAGCCAGTTCATGACGCTGGAGCCCGGCGACATCATCGCCACCGGCACACCCTCCGGCGTCGGCTCCGGCATGACCCCGCCCGTCTTCCTGCGGGAAGGGGACACGGTGGTCGCCCGCGCCGAGGGCCTGGGCGTCCAGACCAAGATCGTGGCGGCCTTCTCGGCCTGACGGCGAGCGGACCTATATCCGCCGCTCGCGTCCCTCCCAGAACGGATCACGTATGGCCCGGCGCAGCGGCTTGCCGACGGGGCTGAGCGGTACCTCGTCGATGAAGCGGACGGCCTTGGGGACCTTGTAGCCGGCCAGCCGTTCACGGGCGAAGGCGATCAGCGCCTCCGGCGAGGGCGTCTGACCATCGCGCAGGACGACGAAGCCGGTCACTGCCTCGCCCCACTGATCGTCCGGCAGACCGACCACCACCGCGGCGCGCACCGCCGGATGCGCCGCCAGCACGTCCTCCACCTCCTTGGGATAGACGTTGTAGCCGCCGGTGACGATCATCTCGGAGACCCGGTCGACGAGGTACAGGCAGCCGTCCGCGTCGAACCGGCCGACGTCGCGCGTGCGCAGCCAGCCGCCCGGCAGGAAGTGGTGGGCGTTCAGCTCCGGCGCATCGAAGTAGCCCTTCATCATGAAGGGCGCGCGGACCACGATCTCGCCCGCCTCCCCGGTCGGGACGGGCGCGCCGGTCTCGTCGATCAGCCGCACCTCGCAGTCCACGGCGGGGAAACCGCAGGCCAGGCGGCGGTGGGCCGCCTCGGGCGCGTGATCGGCCTTGGACAGGGCGGTGATCGCCAGCGGCGCTTCGGTCTGGCCGTAGTACTGCACGAGCCGGGGCCCGAAGAACGCCAGCGCCCGGTCCATCAGCGGCAGCGGCATCGGCGAGGCGCCGTAGAGCAGGGTATGGACGCTGTCGAAGTCCGCGGGCCGGACGCCGGGGTGGTCCAGCACCATGCCGATCATGGTCGGCACCAGGTTCAGCGCCGACGGGCGCCAGCGGCGGATCGCCTCGACATAGGAGGCGGGGGTGAACCCGGGCAGGATGGCCGAGGCGCCGCCGCGCAGCCAGAACGGCAGGACGAACACGCCGCTGGCGTGGATCATCGAGGCGGCGTGCAGCATCACCTCGCCTTCGGCCGGGTCGATCAGGTTGTTCAGCACGTTCAGGACCACGGCCGCGTAGCTGGCCTGGGTGTGCTCGGCCGCCTTCAGGGTCCCGGTGGTGCCCGAGGTGTAGAGCGCCAGCACCACCTCGTCGGGCTGGGGCTCGCCGACCGGCGGGGCGGTGTCCGGCGCAACGGCCGCCAGCGCCAGCAGATCCTCGCCGGCCCCGTCGGCCCCAAGGCCCAGCGCCACCAGGCCGGGCACGGCGGCCTTCAGCTCCCGCGCCCGCTCCACCAGGTCCGGTCCGTGCAGCAGCAGGTCGACCTTCATGCCGGTCAGCATGGCGGCCTGCTCCACCGCCGACAGGCGCGGGTTCAGCGGCACGCGGACGCCGCGCGTCTTCACGCAGCCGAAATCCAGCGACAGGCTGTACAGGGCGTTGTTGCTGAGCAGGCCGATGCGCCGGCCGGGCGTCACGCCGAAGCGGTCGACCAGCACGTTGGCGATGCGGTTGGCCAGCGCATCGACCTCGGCGAAGGTGCGGCGCTCGTCGCCGAACAGCACCGCGGTGCGGTCGGCGAAGCGGCGGGCGCCGCGTTCGATCATCTCGGTGGTCAGCACAGCCGGTCTCCGTTCAGAGGTTGTC
>JAEZIH010000112.1 GCA_023416055.1 Pseudomonadota bacterium
GACGAAGGCCGCCCGGCCCAAGCGCGCGCGGCGGCCGTCGATCAGTCCCTCGACGCCGACGCCGGCGTGTTCGGCCACCTCCTGCGCCACCGGCCCGTCGCCCGCGGCCCGGGCGATGGCCCGCGCCAGCGGATGGCGCGAGGCCCGCGCCAGCGGCGCGACCAGGGCGACCAGCTCCGGCTCGGCGCCGATCAGGGCCGGGCGACCCTCGGTCAGCACCCCGGTCTTGTCGAAGACCACGTGGTCGACCTCGGCCAGACGCTCCAGCGCCGCCCCCGACTTGACCAGCACCCCGCGCCGGAACAGCCGCGCGGAGGCCACCACCTGCACCGCCGGCACCGCCAGGCCCAGGGCGCAGGGACAGGTCACGATCAGCACCGCCACCGCCCGGATCAGCGCCTCGCGCGGGTCCAGCCCCAGCCCCCAGCCGCCGACGAAGGTCAGGGCCGCGGCCGTATGCACCACCGGCACGTAGAGGGCCGCCGCCTTGTCGGCGAGGCGGACATAGCGCGAGCGCGACTGCGCCCCCGCCTCGACCAGCCGGGCGATGGCCGACAGGGTCGAGTCCTCGGACCGCGCCGCGGCCTTCAGGGTCAGCAGGCCGCTGGTGTTGACCGCCCCGGCCTGGCACAGGCCTCCGGGCCCAATCGCCTCGGGCGCGCTCTCGCCGGTCAGCAGGCTGTTGTCCAGCAGGGCCTCGCCCGCCTCGACCACGCCGTCGACCGGGATGCGTTCGCCGGGCCGCACGCGCAGCACGTCGCCCGGACGCACGTCGGTCAGCGGGATGGCGCGCTCGCGCCCCTCGCGGTCGACCAGGGTGGCCGTCGGCGCCTGCATGGCCAGCAGGTCGCCCGCCGCCCCGCGCGCCCTGGCCCTCAGCACATGGTCCAGCCAGCGCCCGATCAACAGCAGGAACAGCAGCGACACGGCGGCGTCGAAATAGGCGTCCTCGCCGTTCAGCAGGGTCTCGGAGAAGCTGATGATCAACGTCAGGATCACGCCGATCGAGATCGGCACGTCCATATTGGCCCGCCCGGCCTTCAGCGAGCGCCACGCCGACTCGAAGAACGGCATCCCGGCGTAGAGGGCGCAGGGCGCCCCGACGATCCCCGACAGCCACATCATCAGGGTGCGCGTGGCAGGGCCCAGCTCCTGGTCGAACAGGCCGGCCCACAGCGGCACCGAGAACATCATGGCGTTCATCGAGCCGAAGCCGGCCACCGCCAGGGCGATGATCAGCCGACGCCCCTCGCGGTCCTTCTGGGCCCTGGCCGCCTTCGGTTCGAACAGGGTGGCCTCGTAACCCAGTCCCTCGACCGCCGCGATCACCGCCCCGGGGTCGCCGCCGCCGTCGGCGAAGCCGACCGCCAGCTTGCCCTGCGACAGGTTCAGCCTCGCCGAGGCGACGCCCGGCAGGGCCATGACCGCCCGCTCGATCTTGGCTATGCAGCCGGCGCAGTTGGCCCCTCGGACCAGCAGGTCGACGCCGGCCCGCCCGGCCGCGTCGCGGCGCACGAAGGCGCCCATGTCCGGCGCCGCGGCGGCGTCCCAGGTCACGGCCATGTCAGCCTCCGGCTCGCGGAGAAGGCGCGCCCGGCGGCGTCGCGCGCCGTGATCGCCGCGTCCCATGTGCCGGCCAGTTCGATCCGGCCGACGTACAGGCCGGGCTCGGTCTCGCTGAGGGGCGCCTGCGTCCGGCCGTGTTCGGTGGCCGGGCGCTGCAGGTCGGCGACCACGGTCAGACCCGCCAGCGGCTGCCCTTCGGCGTCGCGCATCCACACGGCCAGTCCCTGCGGCGTCGCCTCCGCCGCCGCCCGCCAGCCCAGCTCGGCCTGCCGCCGCTGGCGCTGCAGTTCGGCGTTGTACAGCAGGCCGGCCTCGTAGGGCTTGTTGGCCACCTGCCCCGGATGGGTGCGGTACGCCAGCGTCAGGAAGGCGGCGTCCACGGCGATGATGAGGCCGAAGAAGGCCGTGACCCCCAGGCCGACGTGCCAGCCCTTGACGGTGTATCCGCTCATCTGCGCTCTCCGAAGGCGAAGGCGGTCGCCACCACCTGCCGCTCCTCCCCGGCCCGGACCTCGAAGGCCGCGTCCTGCTGGCCCTCGCCGACCTGCTCGTAGGGAACGGTGACGAAGACCCGGACCGGGGTGACGCGGTTGGGCTCGACCTCGAAACTCAGCGGCTCGCCGGCCGGCTTGCCGGGGCTGTGCAGCCGCGCGCCCTCGACGCCGCTGAAGTCCACCGCCACCCGCGCGGGCTCGAAGCCCCGGTTGGCGATCTTCAGGGTGTAGCCGTTGCGCACGGAGCCGTCGCTCAGCTGCACCATGGCGGGGTTGCGGTCGCGCAGGGCGTGGACGTCCAGCTCCTTGCGCCCCATGAAGCCCCACACCATCAGGCCCGACACCAGCGCCAAGGCGACGGCGTAATAGGCGGTGCGCGGCCGGATCAGCCGGTGCTTCGGCGTCTCGCCCCGCGCGCGGGCCGCCACGGCCGCGTCGGTGTCATAGGCGATCAGCCCCTCGGGCCGGTCGACCTTGACCATGATGTCGTCGCAGGCGTCGATGCACAGGCCGCAGTTGATGCACTCCAGCTGCGGGCCGTTGCGGATGTCGATGCCCATCGGGCAGGCGACCACGCAGGCGCGGCAGTCGATGCAGTCGCCGCGGCCCTCCCAGCTCTCCGACTTCTTGTGCGCCCCGCGCGGCTCGCCGCGGTCGTAGCGGTAGGTCACCTGGAACGACTGGTCGTCCAGCATGGCCCCCTGGATGCGCGGCCATGGGCACATGTAGGTGCACACCTGCTCGCGCATGTGGCCGGCGAACAGATAGGTCGTTCCGGTCAGCAGCAGGCACGAGACATAGGCGGTCATCGGCGCGGCGCCGACCCAGAAGGTGCGGATCAGGGTCGGCGCGTCATGGAAGTAGAAGATCCACGCCCCGCCGGTGCCGAAGGCGATGCCGATCCACACCAGGTGCTTGCCGGTCTTGCGCCACGCCTTGTTGAACGACATCGGCGCCGCGTCCAGGCGCATGCGCGCGTTGCGGTCGCCCTCGAACATCCGCTCGACGTAGATGTAGAGGTCGGTCCACACCGTCTGCGGGCAAGCGTAGCCGCACCACAGCCGCCCGAACAGCGCCGTGGTCAGGAACAGCGCCAGGGCCGCGATGACCAGCAGGCCGGTGATGAAATACACCTCCTGCGGCCACAGCTGGATGTCGAAGAAGTAGAACCGCCCGCCGTCGAAATCGACCAGCACGGCCTGGTCCGGCAGGGCGCCGGGGCGCTCCCAGCGGATCCACGGGGTGACGTAGTAGATCCCCAGCATCACGACCAGCAGCGCCCACTTCAGCCAGCGCCACGGGCCGTGCACCAGCTTGGGATAGATCGGGACGCGCTTCTTGTAGAGGCCGCCGGCCCTCTGTTTGGCGCGCTGCCGCTCGGCCGCCGACACCGGGCCGCCGCTCTCGCGAACGGCGCCCGGACGGCCCCGGCTGTGGTCGATGATCAGGGTCATGGCGCGGCCGCCGCGGTCCCCTCTTCGCCCCCACCGGCGTTGGCGTGGATGTAGACGGCCAGGGCCTTGATCACGCCCGGCGAGAAGCGGCTCTCCCACGCCGGCATCACCCCGTTGCGGCCGTTGTGGATCTGGCCCGAGATCGACGCCCGGTCCGAGCCGTACAGCCACTCGCGGTCGGTCAGGTTGGGCGCGCCCATCTCCTGCATGCCGGTCCCGTTCGGGGCGTGGCAGGCGGCGCAGTTGTCGGCGTACAGCTGGGCCGCGCGGCTCACCGCCGCGGCGTTCGCCTCGCGGCCGGACAGGGCCACGACATACTCCGTCAGATCCGAGACCTGGCGCGCGTCCAGCATGCGGTCGCGGCCGAAGGCGGGCATCATCGAGGTGCGGGTCTGCTCATGGCCGGAGCGGACGCCGACGCGGATGGTGTGCTCGATCTCCTGCAGGCTACCGCCCCACAGCCAGACGTCGTCACGCAGGTTGGGATAGCCCCTGGCCCCCGCCCCGCCGACGCCGTGGCAGCTGGCGCAGTTGTCGCCGAACACCGACTGGCCCACCGCGAGCGCGTGCGCCTGCAGGTCGGGGTCGCGCTCGATCTCCTCCAGCGAGGCGTTCACCAGCCGCGCCTCGCGCTCGCCGCGCAGGGCCTGGAGATCGCGCAGGTCGGCGGCCACGTCGGCCCGGTCCGACTGACCCAGCACGCCGCGGGTGTAGCCGCTGATCCCCGGCCAGGCCGGCATCAGCACCCAGTAGACGATCGAGAAGGCGATGGTCGCGTACCAGACCCACAGCCACCAGCGCGGCAGCGGATTGTCCAGCTCGCGGATGCCGTCCCATTCATGCCCGGTCGTGTCGACGCCGGTGTGTTCGTCGCGCACGGGTTCAGACATCGTCGCTCTCGTCCTTTTCGAGGGGCAGTCGGGCGAGGCGGCGATAGGCCTCGCGGTGACGGGGCAGCAGGGCCCACACCACCCCGGCGACGAACATCACGCCGAAGTAGAGCGTCCCGCCCTGTTGGGCGAAGCGGGCCACGGTTTCGTAGTCGAGGCCGCTCATCGCAGGTTCTCCGGGTCTTTCGCCTGGTAGGTGCGGAAGTCGACCATGGTGCCCAGCACCTGGAGATAGGCGACCAGGGCGTCCATCTTGGGCAGCCGCGACGGGTCGCCGTCGAAGTCGCCCTGGTTGACGTTGGCGCCGTAGCGCTGGCGCAGCTCCGAGGTCCGGCTGGCGTAGGGATCCACCTGGGCACGCAGGTCGGCCTCGGCGTTCTCGATCATCTCCGGCGTATAGGGCACGCCCACCGCCGCCAGGGCGCGGAGCTGGCTCTGCACCGCGTGCGCGTCCAGGTCCTGGTCGGCCAGGAAGCGGTACGGCGGCATGTTGGACTCCGGCACCACCGCGCGCGGGTCCTTCAGGTGCTCGACGTGCCAGACGTTCGAATACTTGCCGCCGACGCGCGCCAGGTCCGGCCCGGTGCGCTTCGACCCCCACTGGAACGGGTGGTCGTACATGCTCTCGGCCGCCAGGCTGTAGTGGCCGTAGCGTTCGACCTCGTCGCGCAGCGGACGGATCATCTGCGAGTGGCAACTGTAGCAGCCCTCGGAGACGTAGATGTCCCGGCCGGCCTGCTCCAGCGGCGTGTAGGGGCGCACCCCCTCGACCTTCTCGATGGTGCTCTCCACCCAGAACAGCGGGGCGATCTCGATCAGGCCGCCGATGGAGACGGTGATCACGATCCCGATGATCAGCCACAGGGAGTGGCGCTCGAATTTCGCGTGTCGCTTCCACATGGTCGACTATTCCGCCGGCAGGAGTTGAGGTTCGATCGTCGAGGTCGGGGCGGACTTCGCGTCGCCCCCCGGCATGCGGATCGTCTTCCAGACGTTCCAGGCCATGATCCCGGCGCCGGCGAAGAACATCGCGCCGCCCAGCACCCGGATGACGTTCTGGATGTGCTTGGCCGAGACCGTCTCGATGAAGTTGTTGGCCAGGAAGCCGTCGGGCGTGTACTCACGCCACATCAGGCCTTCCATGACGCCGGAGACCCACATCGAGCTGATGTAGAGGACGATGCCGGTGGTCGCGATCCAGAAGTGCCACTCGATGGCGGCCTTCGAATACATGGCCGGCTTCTTCCACAGCCACGGCACCAGGCAGTAGATCGCGCCGAAGGTGATCAGCCCGTTCCAGCCCAGGGCGCCGGAGTGCACGTGGCCGACCGTCCAGTCGGTGTAGTGCGACAGGGCGTTGACCGTCCGGATCGACATCAGCGGCCCTTCGAAGGTCGCCATGCCGTAGAAGGCCAGGGCCACGACCATCATCCGGATCA
>JAEZIH010000170.1 GCA_023416055.1 Pseudomonadota bacterium
CGGCGGCGGCGCTCAGGTTCGGGTCAATGGCGGGAGCCGCCGGCCGGGCGACGGGAGCGGCGGCGACCGGGGCGGGCGCAGGCGCGGCCGCCGCGGGCTGGGCCGGTTCGCGGCCTTCCTGGGCGAGGAGCAGGTTGTAGGCGATGGCCCCGGCCTCACGCACGGTTTCCGTCGGATCGAGGCTGGCCTGCACGAGACGCGGCGTGTCCGCCTCGGTCGAGGGACGGGCGGCGTAGGTGAAGGCGGCGCCCGAGCCGGAACGTCCGCCGAAACGGTAGAACAGGTGGTCGCCGACCTGGCCGACGCGCACCAGCGAGTTGCGCCACTGCGGCGAAACCCCGGTGGTGTGGAAGTGGGTGGCGTTGCCGACGCTGGCGTAAACGCCGCCCGACAGGGCTCCGGAGGCGATATCGCGGGCGCGGTTCCAGGCGGCGCGGTTGACGCGGCCGCGCATCGAGCCGTCGCAGGTGAAGCTGAACTGGCAGCCGGTGCGGCGGCCGGCGCCCTGGAAGACCACGCCGCAGACGCTGTTGGGGAAGGCGCGGTGGCGGACGCGGTTCAGGACTACCTGGGCCACCGCCTTCATGCCGTCGCGGCCTTCGCCGCGGGCCTCGTAATAGACGGCCTGGGTCAGGCACTCGAGATCGCGCGACGCGTCGAGGGCGCCGGCGAGGTGGAACGGCTGGGCCGCTTGCGGGCTGTTCAGGCTGACCCGGCGCAGGCCCTCGGCCGCGGAGGGGGCGCGGAGCTGTTCAAGGCGGGCGGTGAGAAGGGCGGCCTGCCGGTCGCGCTGAGCCGAGCCGGCGACGGTATAGGGATCATGACGCCGGGCGATGGCCAGGGCGCTTTCGTCCAGGCCGCCGGCGGCGACGGCGAGGGCTTCTTCACTGAACCCGGCGGTGGCGGCGTAGCCGATGCGCTCGGCCTGGGCGCGGACGGTCGTCGCCTTGGCCGTGGCGCCGCCCAGATAGGCGCAGCCGATCGCCAGCCCCACCATCGCGCCGAACGTCGCCGCCGCCGCGCCGGGCCGGATACGGGCCTGGCGTTCGGCAGGGGGGATCGCACGCGAATGCGAGGGGTTAGGCAAAGGCTCAATCCTGTTCAGCAGGGCGCCATGCCGCCCCCGGGGTAGTCTGGCCGGGGCGATGCGGTCGCATCCCGGCTGAAGGACCGACGGTCGGCGAACAGCCCTGCCGTCGGGGACGCGCCTTAAGCCAGCCGTTTATGGCGGGAATGTGGTTGATTCGCAAGATTTCGACTGCGTCGAGCAGTCGCGGGGCTTTGCGGGGTATTCTGGCAGTGGAGCGAGCGACGACAGAATAACAGCCTACAGTCGGAATGACGGATACTGTCCACGCAAATCTATCGACTACATGCGCACTCAAGCGGCGCCGGGGCTGGCGATTGGGTGCTCCCCTCTCTGTTGCACAGGCGAAGGTTTGCGACGCTACGGAAACTGTAAACGGAGGCGGCAGGAACACCTGAGCCGTGGCGGCGTTTCCGAGTGCACATCACAGGAGCCCCACATGAAACGCACCATCCTGCTGCTGAGCTCGGTCCTCGCCGTCGCGGGCGTCGCCGCCTGCGGCCAGACGATCGAACAGAAGGCCGCCACCGGCGCGGTCGCCGGCGCCGTCGTGGCCGGTCCGGTCGGCGCCGCGGTCGGAGGCGCCGCGGGTACGGTCGTCGGCCAGGCCGAGAAGCCGCGCTGACACAGTCGGTCGACCAAATCGGCGCGCGGGAGCCGTTCGGAACCCGCAACCTTGATTTCCGACCCCATATAGGCTTAGCCCCACCGGCGCCGGCTGAGCACCGCTCGCCGGCGGCCTGGCGCTTCCCGACAGTCAATCAAGGACACCGACGACTCCTCGCATGAGAGATCTGAAACAGACCGGTTTCACCGACCGCCTCACCGCCCAGCAGGAGGCCAAGAAGGCCCTGCTCGCCCGCTTCAAGCCCAAGCCCGCGGTTCCGGACCCCGAGTTCGACAAGCTGCAGGAGAAGCGCGCGGCGGAGAAGGAAGCGCTCCGCCAGCAACGCGAGCTGGAGAAGGCCGAGGTGCGTCGCCAGAAGGCCGAGGCCGAGGCCGCCCGCCTCGCCGCCGAGCGCGAGGCCCAGGAAGCCATCGACGCCCAGAAGCGCGCCGCCCGCAAGGAGCGGAAGCAGCTGACCAAGGAAGAGCAGAAGGCCGCCCGCGACGCCCGCTACGCCGCGCGCAAGGCGCGTCAGCGCTAGGCCGTCTCAGCCCGGCGACGGCGGCGTGTCTCCCAGCACCGCCGCCAGCTGCTCGCTGGTGTAGGGTTTCCTGACCAGCGGCCATGGCGCGTCGGCCAGGGCCGCATCCACGTCCTCGCCCGCATAGCCCGAGGTGAGGATGATGCGCATCTCGGGCCAGGCCCGCGCGCTGGTGCGGGCCAGTTCGATGCCCGTCATGCCGCCGGGCATGACCACGTCCGTCAGCATGATGTCGAAGCGTTCGGCGTTGAGCCGCTCGAGGGCCTCGGGCGCGTTTTCGGCGGTGCGGACCTCCAGCCCCAGTTCCTCCAGAAGCTCCTGGGCCACGGCGGCGACGCCGGCGTCGTCCTCGACCAGCAGCAGGCGGCG
>JAEZIH010000174.1 GCA_023416055.1 Pseudomonadota bacterium
GATCTACGGCGGCACCAACGAGATCATGAAGCTCTTGATCGCGCGGACACTCTGAGCCCACACAGCGGGGCATGATCCGCCTCCACATTCCCCAACCCCTGTCCCCCGGCGCCGCGCTGGCGCCGACGCTCGACCAGTCGCGCTATCTGACGCAGGTGATGCGGCTGAAGGCCGGCGACCCGCTGCTGGTGTTCAACGGGGTCGACGGCGAGTGGCGCTGCGTTGTGGCCGAGGTGCTGAAGAAGGGGGTCGTCCTGCGCGCGGAGGAGGAGGTCCGCGACCAGATCACGCCGCCGGACGTGCATCTGCTGATCGCCACCGTGAAGAAGTCGGCGCTGGAGTTCGCGGTCGAGAAGGCGACCGAACTGGGCGCGGCGCGGATCGGGCTGGTGCTGACGGCGCGCACCCAGCCGCATCACGTGCGCATGGACCGGCTGGCCGCCATCGCCGAGGAGAGCGCCGAGCAGACTGGGCGGCTGGACGTGCCGGTCGTCGAGACGCCGCGGAAGCTGGCGGACGTTCTGGACGGCTGGGACGGCGCGCGGCGGCTGATGTTCTGCGACGAGACGGGGGGCGCGCCGGCGCTGACGGCGCTGGCCGCAGCCGGTGCGGGGCCGTGGGCCATCCTGATCGGCCCGGAGGGCGGCTTCGCGCCGGAGGAGCGGGAGCGGCTGCGCACCCTGCCCTTCACCACGGCGGTTTCGCTGGGGCCGCGGGTGCTGCGCGCCGACACGGCCGCGACTACCGCCCTGACCCTGTGGCAGGCGGCGGTCGGGGACTGGGAACGATAGGCCCAAGCCTGGCTTATCGATGTAGCCGAAGTTTGGGGCTTGAGCGGACCGCCCCGCCCGCCCATCTAGCGGCGACACGAGGGGCTGGAACCACCGCATGGCCGACGCTGAACCGCTTTCCCGCGAGGACCTGATCCAGGCCATGTCGAAGGGGATCAAGCCCCGCGACCAGTGGCGCATCGGGGCCGAGCACGAGAAGTTCGGCTTCGACAGGTCGACCCTGCGGCGGCCCGCGTACGACGGCGACAACGGCATCCGCGCCATGCTGGAGGGGCTGCAACGCTTCGGCTGGAGCCCGGTCAACGAGGGCGACCACGTCATCGCCCTGGAGCGCACCAACGACGAGGGCCTGACGGCCTCGATCAGCCTCGAGCCGGGCGGGCAGTTCGAACTGTCGGGCGCGCCGCTGAAGGACATCCACGAGATCTGCGACGAGACCGGACGGCATCTCGTCGAGGTCAAGCAGGTGGCGGACCAGTTGGGCCTGGGCTTCCTCGGCCTCGGCTTCGATCCGATGTGGCGGCGCGAGGACGTGCCGGTCATGCCCAAGGGCCGCTACGACATCATGCGCGCCTACATGCCGAAGCGCGGATCGCTGGGCCTCGACATGATGCTGCGCACCTGCACCATCCAGGCCAACCTCGACTTCGACAGCGAGGCGGACATGGTGCTGAAGTTCCGCACCTCGCTGGCGCTGCAGCCGATCGCCACCGCCCTGTTCGCCAACAGCCCGTTTACCGAAGGGAAGCCGAACGGCTTCCTGACCGCACGCGCCAACGTCTGGACCGACACCGATCCCGATCGGACCGGGATGCTGGACTTCGTGTTCGAGGACGGCTTCGGCTTTGAGCGCTACGCCGACTATGCGCTGGACACGCCGATGTATTTCGCCAAGCGCGGCGAGCGCTACGTCGACCTGTCGGGCCAGTCGTTCCGCGCCTTCATGGACGGCAAGCTGGACGCCTTGCCAGGCGACCGCGCCACGAAGAAGGACTGGGGCGACCATCTGACCACCCTGTTCCCCGAGGTGCGGCTGAAGCAGTACCTGGAGATGCGCGGGGCCGACGGCGGGCCGTGGAGCCGCATCTGTGCCCTGCCCGCCCTGTGGGCCGGAGTGCTGTACGACGCGCCGTCGCTGGCCGCGGCCTGGGACTTGGTCAAGGACTGGGTGGTCGAGGACCACGAGCGTCTGCGCCGCGACGTGACCCGCCTGGGCCTGAAGGCCGAAGTCGCCGGACGCACGGTGCAGGACGTCGCGAAAGACATGGTCCATATCGCCCGCGAGGGGCTGAAGAACCGGGCACGTTTCTCGGGCGGCATGGTCGACGAGCGCGGCTACCTTTCCGAGCTGGAGGACATCGCCGACAGCGGCGTGACCCCCGCCGAGCGGCTGCTGGAGCTGTACCACGGCGACTGGCGGGGCGACGTCGCGCGCGTTTACCGCGATTTCGCCTACTGAGGGCAAGGCCGCCTTAACCGCCCCGTGTTAGCGCTCGGACCGGACCGGGACGGGGGGCAATACAGTATGAGTTCGAATGCGCTGACGGCCCGTCATGACGTCGCCGGCGCGCGCGCGTGCGAAGACGCGGAGCTGGCGCGCTTCTTCGACGTCTCGCTGGACCTGCTGGTCATTCGGGACATGGAAGGGCGGATCGTCCGGGCCAGCGAGTCCTGGCGCAAGACCCTGGGCTACGACCCCGACGAGCTGCGCGGCGTCATGCTGCTGATCCTGGTGCATCCGGACGACCTGCCGGACACGCAAGACGCCTGCGCCCAGGTCGAGAACCGCACGCCGGACGATCCGGTGATCGGCCAGATCAATCGCTATCGTCACAAGGACGGCCACTATCGCACCCTGGAATGGCGGGCGCGCCGGTTCGGGGACCGCATCTACGGGGTGGCGCGCGACGTCACCGACCGGATGACGGCCGACCAGGCGCTGCGGGCCGCCAAGGCGGCGGCAGAGGCGGCGAACCGGGCCAAGTCCGACTTCCTGGCAAACATGAGCCACGAGATCCGCACCCCGCTGAACGGGGTGATCGGCATCGTCGACGCCCTGTCGCGCACCGAGCTGACCGATCACCAGATGGAGATGGTCGAACTGATCCGCAGTTCGGGGACGACCCTGGAACGACTGGTCTCGGACATTCTCGACGTCTCCAAGATCGAGGCCGGCCAACTGACGCTGGAGAGCCGGGCCTTCGACCTGGAGGAGGCGCTGGAGCCGCTGGCGCTGATGCGCGCCCGCGCCGAGGACAAGGGACTGGAGTTCCACGTTCACCGCTCGCCGGAGGCGCGCGGTCTGTTCGTCGGGGACAGCACCCGCATCCGCCAGGTGCTGGGCAACCTGCTGTCAAACGCCGTCAAGTTCACCGCCGAAGGCTCGGTCACCGTGACGATCGAGGCATGGCCGGACGATCCCGATGGCGGCGAGGCGCACCGTCTCGCCTTCACGGTGGAAGACACCGGGGTCGGTTTCGGCTCGGGTCACGCCCAGCGCCTGTTCGACCGCTTCAACCAGGCCGACAGCACCATAACCCGCCGGTTCGGCGGCACCGGCCTGGGCCTGTCGATCTGCCGCTCGCTGGTGGAGATGATGGAGGGCGAGATCGAGGCCCGATCCACGCCGGGCGTGGGCAGCCGCTTCCGGTTTGTCCTGCCCCTTCGCCGGGCCGGCACCCTGGCGGACTACGACTCCCGCGGGCCGGCCTCGGCGCGGGGAGCGGCGCCCGCTGTCGGGCGGGCGATGCGGGTCCTGCTGGCCGAAGACCATCCGACCAACCAGAGGGTGGTCCAGCTGATCCTCTCGAGCCTGGGGGCGGAAGTCGTGATCGCCGGCGACGGCGCCGAGGCGGTCAGCGCCTTCGAGGCCGAACATTTCGATGTCGTGCTGATGGACATGCAGATGCCGGTGATGGACGGCCTCACCGCCACCCGGGCCATTCGCGATCTCGAGGCCGCGCGGCCCGGGCGCGGGCGGACGCCCGTTGTCATGCTGAGCGCCAACGCCATGGCCGAGCACCGCTCCAACTCCGTGGCGGCGGGCGCCGACATCCATGTGGCCAAGCCGGTCACGGCCGCCAGCCTGCTGGCCGGCATCGAGGCCGTGACCGCTTGCGTCGCCGCTTGACTCAGGTCGCCGCGGCGTTGCAGCGGGCCAGTTCATCCGGCGTCAGGGCCACTCCGTCCCGCTCGTAACGGGTGACGGCGCCGAAACGGGCGACGAAGCGGCGGCATTCGCGCAGAACCGGCTGGGAGGCCCCCGGGCCGCGGGCGACGCAGGCGCCGTCCGCCTCGCAGGACCACGAGCGGCCGTCGAGGACGATGCGACGAGCCTCGCCGGGCGAGGAGAGGGTCGCCGCGGCGTCGACCGCGGCGGGCTGGACGAAGGGCTGGGCGACGGCCAGGGCCGCCGAAAGCAGGGACACGAGGAGCATCTTGGCCTCCATGGGCTGGTCAGGGCGGCCAGCGCGTGCAAAAGTGACCGACCGTGCACCAATGGGTGACCGACCGGTCACTTTGAGTCAAACCAAAAGTGACCGGTCGGTCCCTTTTCTTGCTGGAGATGATCCCCATGCCGCCCAAGGGCGCCGCCACCCGTGCTCGCCTGATC
>JAEZIH010000224.1 GCA_023416055.1 Pseudomonadota bacterium
GCGACGCGCGGCGTGCCGCGGGCGCGGGCGGCGATCTCCAGCGCCCCGTCCCCAGTGATCGGCGTCCCCATCTTGCGGGCCGCGCCCATGACCACCCGGGTCAGCTCCTCGGGGGTGTAGAACTCCAGCCGCAGCGGAATGCCGAAGCGGTCGCGCAGCGGCGTGGCCAGCAGGCCGGCGCGGGTCGTCGCCCCGACGAGGGTGAAGGGCGCCAGGTCGATGCGCACCGACCGCGCCGAGGGCCCCTCGCCGATGATCAGGTCGAGGACGTGGTCCTCCATGGCCGGATAGAGGATCTCCTCCACCTGCGGGTTCAGCCGGTGGATCTCGTCGATGAACAGGACGTCGCGCGGCTCGAGATTGGTCAGGATGGCGGCGAGGTCGCCCGCCTTGGCGAGGATCGGTCCCGAGGTGGCGCGGAAGCCGACGCCCAGTTCGCGCGCGACGATCTGGGCCAGGGTGGTCTTGCCGAGGCCCGGCGGGCCGAACAGCAGCACGTGGTCCAGCGCCTCCGACCGGGCGCGTGCCGCGTCGATGAACACCTTGAGATTGCCGCGCGCCTGCTCCTGCCCGACGAACTCGGACAGCGTCTGCGGCCGCAGCGCGCGATCATAGGCCTCGCCGGGCGCGGGCTCGGCGGAGATGAGGCGGTCGTCGGTCAACGCCCCAGCTCCTGCAGGGCGGCGCGGATCACCGCGGACAGGTCGGCGTCTTCACCCAGACGGATCAGCGCCTGATCGACCGCGCGGCGGGCGTTCACTTCGGCGACGCCGAGGCCCAGCAGCGCCGAGACAGCCTCGCCGGTCAGGCTGGGCGTGGGCGCGGCGGGTTCGGCGTGGACGCCCGGCGCGGACGGGGTGAACGACGCCTCGCCCAGCGGCTTGCCCTTCAGTTCGGTGACGATGCGCAGGGCCAGCTTGGGGCCGACGCCGTTGGCGCGGGCCACGGCGGCCTTGTCCTCGCGGGCGACCGCGGCGGCCAGTTCGCCCGGCGGCAGCACGTCCAGCACCGACAGGGCCGCCTTGGGCCCGACGCCCTGGATGCCGGTCAGGGTGGTGAAGGCGCGGCGCTCGTCGCGGGTCAGGAAGCCGTACAGGCGCGGCCCGTTCTCGGCCGACCACGCGCTCTCGATGAACAGGACAGCCTCGTCCCCCGGCGCCGGCAGACGGCCCAAGGTGCGCGATCCGCAGGCCACGACATAGCCGACCCCGGCGCAGTCGATCAGGCAGTGGTCCGGCTCCACCTCTGCCAGCACGCCTCTGAGTCGGCCGATCATGCGGCCCCCGCCAGCAGGGCCCGCTTGCGCAGCTGGGCGTGGGTGACGGCCACCGCCAAGGCGTCGGCGGCGTCGGCCTTCACCTCTCCGGCGGTGGGCAGCAGCCGCTTCACCATGAAGGCGATCTGGCTCTTGTCGGCGTGGCCGGCCCCGACCACCGCCTTCTTGATCAGGTTGGGCGAATATTCGGCGACGCTCAGGCCGCATCGGGCGGGCGCCAGCATGACCGCCGCTCGGGCGTGACCCAGTTTCAGCGTCGAGGACGGGTTCATGTTGACGAAGACCTCCTCGATCGCCGCCTCGTCGCAGGCGTGGGCGGCGCAGACCTCGCCAACCGCCTCCAGCAGGAACAGCAGCCGCTCGCTGAACGGCGCGCTCTCCGGCGGGGCCACCACGCCGTGGGCGATCCAGCGCAGGCGCGAGCCCTCGGCCGCCACCACGCCCCAGCCGGTGCGCCGCAGACCGGGGTCCAGGCCCAGAATCCGAGTCGTTTCGTTCGCCATCCGTTCCAGTCATGCCCGATAGATGGCTAACGGACAATGACCGGCGGCCGGGCGGGACCTATTCCGTGGTGGTCCCGTCGAAATGCTCTCCCGAGGCGTCCGCCTCGGCCTTGGTCTTGTGGACCACGCCGTCGCGGTGTTCGGGCGGGCCGTAGAGGGTGTAGAGCGCCAGCGGCTGGTCGCCGGTGTTGATCACATTGTGCCGAGCGCCGGCGGGGACGATGATCGCGTCGTCGTCCTTGATCGGGGTGCGCTGGCCGTCGATCTCGACCGTGCCCGCCCCGCTTTCGACGCGGAAGAACTGGTCGTGGTCCTCGTGGACTTCGGCGCCGATCTCCTCGCCCGGCTTCAGCGTCATCAGCACCAGTTGCAGGTACTTGCCGGTGTAGAGCACCCGACGGAAGTCGGCGTTCTCGACGGTCAGCTCTTCGATATTGGCGACAAAGCCCTTCATGGCGGTCCTCTCTGGGTCGGGGGTCAGGATTGAAATGGGCGACAGGCGGAGCCGTTCAAGCAGGCGGCTATTCGTCGCGCGGCAGGACCGAGAAGCCGGCCAAGCCCTCGCGCCCCTGCAGGTCCGCGACCAGGGCGTCGACGTTGATCGGCATCGATCCCTTCACCTTCAGCAGGTGTTCGTGGATCAGGCCGTCGGGGCTGATCACATGGCCGATCCGCACCGGCCTCAGCCCCCGGACGCGCAGCAGTTCGCGCACCGTCGCCTCGGTCGGCGCGGCGCCCGCCCGCCAGCGCAGCATCACGTCCATCACGCCCACGTGCGGCAGCTTGGCGTCCAGCAGCCTCAGCACGGCCAGCACCGCCAGGGTGGCGCCGGCGCCGATCAGGGCCAGCTGCGTCATCCCGACCCCGAACAGCACCCCGATGGCCGAGGTCACCCACAGCGACGCCGCCGTGGTCAGTCCGTGCACCGAGAATCCTTCGCGGAAGATCACGCCCGCGCACAGGAAGCCGATCCCCGTCAGCAGGCCGTGCGCCATGCGGGTCGGGTCGATGACCACCCGCTGCTCCGGCAACCAGACGAAGTCCCAGTTGGCCTGCTGCATGGCCGCCAGCATCAGGAGGCAGCTCGTCACGCACACCAGGATGTGGGTCCGGAACCCGGCCGGATGTCCGTGATAGGTCCGCTCGACCCCGATCAGCCCGCCCGCCGTCATGGCCGCGAGCACCGGCCAGACCATATCCAGGACTATCAATTTTCACTCCGCGTACGACGAATCGGCAGCCTAGGCCCGCCGCGCGGGGCCGGGCAAGCGGGCCTCAGTCGTCGCGGGGATCGAGGCGGTAGCCGACCACGCCCTCGATGCCGCGCAGCCGCGCCGCCAGCTGTTTCAGCGAGTCCTCGCGGATGGCTCTCAGCCGGAAGGTGCGCTGCACTGCCGCCCCGCCTTCGATCAGCTCGTGGCGGTCGGCGCTGCTCGATCCGCCGAGGTCGTTCACCGCCGCCTCCACCGCGGCCTCGGCGTCAGGCGTGTCGCGCCGCCACGCGACCTGGGCGTCGATCACAGCCTGCTGCGGCAGGCGCACGCTGACCAGCCGCAGGACGGCGAGGACGAGCAGGGTCAGCACCGCCCCCGTGACCGCAAGCCAGAACAGCCCCGCCCCGAACAGCAGGCCGATAGCGGCGGTGATCCACAGCGAGGCTGCGGTGGTCAGGCCATGGATCGAGAACCCGGCCCGGAAGATCACACCCGCGCACAGGAAGCCGATGCCGGTCAGCACGCCGTGCGCCATCCGCGCCGGATCGGCCACGATCCGCGTCCCCGCCAGCGCGTCGAAGGTCCAGTCCGCCTGCGACACCGACCCCTCCATCAGCAGGCACGAGGCAAGGCAGACCAGGATGTGCGTCCGGAATCCCGCCGAACGCCCGCGCCACTCGCGCTCGAAGCCGATCAGGCCGCCCGCGATCATCGCGGCGACCAGCGGCAGGGCGAAGTCGGGAATGTCGGTCACCTGCATGGCCCGGCAACGGCGCCGGTCGGACCGGGTTCCCCGCCCCCGGAACCGGGCGAGCATATCCGGGTTACGCCAGACGGTGCAGATCCGGGAGGCCCTGATGGGCCCTTTGAAGGGACGCGGCCTCGCCAGCGGGGCCTATGAAAACCTGAGAGCCGAGGTGCTGCGCGCCGCGGTCGAGCTGTCCGACGACCAGCTCGTCGACCTGACCGAGGCCCTGCACGGACTGATCCGCCTGCGCCGCCCCGGCCGCCCGCTGCGCAATCCCGACGGCTGGGTCGCCGACGAACTGCGCAGCTTCGCCGACTGAAACCTGGTCAGTCCGCCAGCTGGAACCGGATCGTGAACCGGACGGCGGCGTCGCCGGCGTCCGCCTCTCGAGCCGACACCCGCGCGTCCGCCATGGACGCCAGCGCCGCCTCGCCGAAGCCCGCGTCCGGCGGCGTCTCCTCGAGGATCGCGCAGGGGCCCATCCGGCCCGACGGCGGC
>JAEZIH010000286.1 GCA_023416055.1 Pseudomonadota bacterium
CGCCTCGGCGGCGGCCTCGACAGCAGGTTCGGCGACCGGGGCGGCGCGGCGCGAGCGGGCGGGCCGCTCCGGCTTGTCTCCGCCGCGACGGGGCGAGCCGCTTCCCAGCTCGGCGCTGTCCAGCGTCAGCTCCTCGGGCGACATCTTGATGAGCTTCAGCACCTTGTCGAGCGCCCGGTCATCGGCCGGGGTGACGATCATATAGGTCTCGCCCTTGCGACCGGCGCGACCGGTGCGGCCGATGCGGTGCACATAGTCGTCGGCGTGGTGGGAGACGTCATAGTTGAAGACGTGGCTGACGTCGGGGATGTCGAGGCCGCGGGCGGCGACGTCGGAGGCGACCAGCAGCTTCAGCTCGCCGGCGCGGAAGGCGGCCAGGGTCTTGGTGCGCAGCGACTGGTCGAGATCGCCGTGGATCGGCGCGGCGTCCAGGCCGTGGGTCTTCAGCGACTTGGCGACGACGTCGACCTCGGACTTGCGATTGCAGAAGACGATGCCGTTCTTGACGTCCGAGCGCTTGATCAGGGCGCGCAGAGCGGCGCGCTTCATCTTCGGATCGCTGGACGGGATGCGCACCAGGTACTGGGTGATGGTCTCGGCCGTCATGGCCGGCCGCGAAGCCTCGATCCGGGTGGGATCCTTGAGGAACTGGGTGGTCAGGCGGGTGATCTCGGGCGGCATGGTGGCCGAGAAGAACAGGGTCTGACGGCGCGGCGGGGTCAGTTTGAAGATGCGCTCGATGTCGGGGATGAAGCCCATGTCGAGCATGCGGTCGGCCTCGTCGACGACCATGAGTTCGACGCCGGTGAGCAGCATCTTGCCGCGCTCGAACAGATCGAGCAGGCGGCCCGGGGTGGCGATCAGGACGTCGACGCCCTTGTTCAGCGCAGCCACCTGGTCGCCCATGGAGACGCCGCCGATCAGCAGCACCCAGTTGAGCTTGGTGCCCTTGGCGTATTTGGCGAAGCTTTCGGCGACCTGGTCGGCCAGTTCGCGGGTCGGGGCCAGGACGAGGGCGCGCGGCATGCGGGCCCGGGCGCGTCCGCTGGACAGCCGTTCGACGAGGGGGAGGGTGAAGGCTGCGGTCTTGCCGGTTCCGGTCTGGGCGATGCCGAGAACGTCACGGCCGGCGAGGGCGACGGGAATGGCCTGAGCCTGGATGGGGGTGGCGGTCGTGTAGCCGGTGTCGGCGACCGCTTGCAGGGTCGTGGGCGAAAGGCCCAGCTGGGAAAAATCGGTCATGGGTCCTTGGGACTGTGGAAGGGGCGTCCCGCGCATCGGGGCGTCCTGCGATGTACGGAACCGCCCTGTCTCTGGGCGAGCGGGCGGCGCGGATTCGCCAGTCCTGTCCCGAACGTGGGCCGCATATAGAAGCCCCCACGCCAGAGTCAACTATTTCCCGATCCCGGGGAGGGGGCTTGGCAGCTCGTAAACCATTGTTAATAGTCGGCGGCGGGAGTGGGTTATGAGGGGATCCGGATGCTTCGCACGCTCGTCGTCGCGACCGTCTCGGCGGTGTGCCTGCTGGCCGGCCAGGCCCAGGCCGACATCAATGCGGCCTTCGGCAATACGGTCCTGTCGCGGTATGCCGACGGCGGCTGGGTGAAGCACTGGTTCAACCCGGACGGCAGCTATACGGCGCAGTTCTCGGACGGGCGAAGGCTGACGGCGCGCTGGTCGGTCAGGGGCGATCGCATCTGCCTGACCAACATCCGGCCCAACATGCTGATCCCGCGCTTCTGCACCGAGTTGATCGACGCCGACATCGGCGAGACATGGCAGTCGCGCGATCCGCTGGGCCGTCGGGTCAGCAATGTGCTGGTCGCCGGGCGCAGCTGAGACTTCGGACAGGTTGTGAGGGGAGCCGCCCTGCGGAGCGGCGGTGCGCCATTCCCTGACTGATATATCAGAGGGAATGGCGCGAGTGACGGGGCTCGAACCCGCGACCTCCGGCGTGACAGGCCGGCACTCTAACCAACTGAGCTACACCCGCGTTTCCCGGCCGCGAAGCAGTGCGTCGCGGCGAGGCGGGTCGTTTAGGCGGGGGCGCCTCGCGCTGTCAAGCGAGGAAAATGCGGCCGGCGACGGTTTTTTCCGCCGGGCCCTTCAACGCCGACGCCGCCTTTCAAAGGGCTCAAATTGCTGCGAACCATTCTCAAGAAAAACCTTTCGCCGCATGGGTTTGAACGGGCGGACTTCCGGGGCTAGAAAGCGCCGATTCCGCCCTCCCCTTCCCGGCGGACGAGGTCCTTCCGGATGAATGAATTTCTTCTCGAATACCTGCCGATCGTGGTCTTTCTCGGGATCGCGACGGTGCTCGGGCTCGGCTTCATGCTGGCCGCCTGGGTTCTGGCGCCGAAGAATCCCGACTCGGAGAAGCTGTCGGCCTACGAGTGCGGCTTCAACGCCTTCGACGACGCGCGCATGAAGTTCGACGTGCGCTTCTACCTGGTCTCGATCCTGTTCATCATCTTCGATCTGGAAGTGGCCTTCCTGTTCCCGTGGGCGGTGTCGATGTTCGACCTGTCCCAGGCGGGCATGGTGTTCGCCTTCTGGTCGATGATGATCTTCCTGGGCGTGCTGACCATCGGCTTCATCTACGAATGGAAGAAGGGCGCCCTCGAATGGGAGTGACCACCGACAACACCCTGCCGCTGATCGGAGCGGGCAACCAGGGCGCGTCGCCGTCGGGCGCGCCGTCGTCGCCGGTCGCCTTCGGCCAGGCCGGCCGCACCCTGGTGCAGGGCTACGACCCCAAGGTGCACGACAAGTTCTTCGAGGCGGTCAACGCCGAGCTGGGCGAGCGCGGCTTCGTGACCGCCAGCCTGGACGACGTCATCAACTGGGCGCGCACCGGCTCGCTGATGTGGATGACCTTCGGCCTGGCCTGCTGCGCCGTCGAGATGATGCAGGCCTCGATGCCGCGCTTCGACATGGAGCGCTTCGGCATGGCGCCGCGCGCCAGCCCGCGCCAGTCGGACCTGATGATCGTCGCCGGCACCCTGACCAACAAGATGGCTCCTGCCCTGCGCAAGGTCTACGACCAGATGCCCGACCCCCGTTACGTGCTGTCGATGGGCAGCTGCGCCAACGGCGGCGGGTACTACCACTACAGCTACAGCGTGGTTCGCGGTTGCGACCGGGTCGTGCCGGTCGACGCCTATGTGCCGGGGTGCCCGCCGACGGCGGAGGCGCTGCTGTACGGCCTGCTGCAGCTGCAGAAGAAGATCCGCCGCACGGGGACGATCGACCGATGAACGCCGTCGCCCGTATCGAAGAGATGGAATCGGCGCTGACCCCTCTGGGGACCGAGATGGTCGCCGCCCTCGGCGTCCAGGCCCAGGTGGCGTTCGGCGAGCTGACCCTGGTCTGCGAGCGCGAGCGCATCGTCGAGGTGCTGACCGCGCTTCGCGACCGCTTCGGCTTCCAGCAGCTGGTCGACCTATGCGGGGTGGACTTCCCGGATCGCGCCGAGCGGTTCGAGGTGGTCTACCACCTGCTGTCGCTGACCCGGAACGCGCGCATCCGCGTCAAGGTGACGACGGACGAGCAGCAGCCCGTGCCCAGCGTCATCGAGGTCTATCCCAACGCCAACTGGTTCGAGCGCGAGGCGTTCGACATGTACGGCATGCTGTTCTCGGACCATCCGGACCTGCGCCGGCTGCTGACCGACTACGGCTTCCAGGGGCATCCGCTGCGCAAGGATTTCCCGATGACGGGCTATGTCGAGGTCCGTTACGACGACGAGCAGAAGCGGGTCGTCTACGAGCCGGTCAAGCTGACCCAGGAGTTCCGGCAGTTCGACTTCATGTCGCCGTGGGAAGGCGCCGACTACGTCCTGCCGGGCGACGAGAAGGGGAACGGCTGATGGCTGAGGGATCCCGCATTCCGGCCCCGCTGGGCGCCGACATCGACGTCTTCGAGGACGACGCGCGCACCGAGCACGCGCGGGCGATGGACGATCGCAAGTTCACCATCAACTTCGGCCCGCAACACCCGGCCGCCCACGGCGTGCTGCGTCTGGTGCTGGAGCTGGACGGCGAGCTGGTGACCCGCGTCGACCCGCACATCGGCCTGCTGCACCGCGGCACCGAGAAGCTGATGGAGGCGCGCACCTACCTGCAGAACGTGCCCTACCTCGACCGCCTCGACTACGTGGCGCCGATGAACCAGGAGCATGCCTTCTGCCTGGCCATCGAGAAGCTGCTGGGTCTGGACGTGCCGTACCGCGGCCAGCTGATCCGCGTGCTGTACAGCGAGATCGGCCGCATCCTGTCGCACCTGCTGAACGTGACCACCCAGGCCATGGACGTCGGCGCCCTGACCCCGCCGCTGTGGGGCTTCGAGGAGCGCGAGAAGCTGATGGTGTTCTACGAGCGCGCCTCCGGGTCGCGCCTGCACGCCAACTACTTCCGCCCGGGCGGCGTCCACCAGGACCTGCCGCCGGACCTGATCGACGACATCGGCCGCTGGTGCCTGGAGTTCCCGGCGGCGCTGAAGGACATCGAGTCCCTGATCACCGAGAACCGCATCTTCAAGCAGCGCAACGTCGACATCGGCGTGGTGTCGAAGGAAGAGCCGCTGGCCTGGGGCTTCTCGGGCGTGATGGGTCGCGGCTCGGACATTCCGTGGGACCTGCGCAAGTCGCAGCCGTACGAGAGCTACGCCGACCTCGAATTCGACATCGCTGTCGGCAAGAACGGGGACTGCTGGGACCGTTACCTGGTGCGCGTCGAGGAGATGAAGCAGTCGGTGCGGATCATGGAGCAGTGCATCCACAAGCTGCGCAACTGCCCCGGCGAGCCCGTCCTGGCCGAGGACAACAAGATCACGCCGCCGCGGCGAGGCGAGATGAAGCGGTCGATGGAATCGCTCATCCACCACTTCAAGCTCTTCACCGAGGGCTTCCGCACGCCCGAGGGCGAGGTCTACGCCGCCGTCGAGGCGCCCAAGGGCGAGTTCGGCGTCTACCTGGTCTCGGACGGCACCAACAAGCCGTACCGGGTGAAGATCGCCGCGCCGGGCTTCAAGCACCTGCAGGCCATGGACTGGATGAACCGCGGCCACATGCTGGCTGACGTCTCGGCCATCCTCGGCTCGCTGGACATCGTCTTCGGCGAGGTGGACCGGTGACCGACAAGCCGCTCAGCGACCTGGTCCGGCAGGGCTGGGAAGTGGCCGACTTCTCGGTCGCCACCGACAGCTCGGGGTGGCAGACGCACTGCTTCCTCGTCCGCCGCCAGGGGCAACACAAGGTCCTCACGGTCCGCAAGAAGATGCTGGGCGACGGGGTCGTCGCCTCGGAAATGGAAGTCTGATGAGCGTTCGTCGTCTCGCCAAGGAACAGCCCGCCTCATTCGCCTTCTCGAAGGCGACGAAGGCCAAGGCCGACTGGTGGATCAGCAAATATCCGGATGACCGTCGCCAGTCGGCGGTGATCCCGATCCTGTGGCTGGTCCAGAAGCAGGAGGGTTGGGTCTCGGAGCCCGCCATCCGCGCCATCGGCGAGCTGCTGGGCATGCCCTACATCCGGGTGCTGGAGGTCGCGACCTTCTACACCATGTTCCAGCTCGAACCCGTTGGAACGACTGCACTTATCCAGGTTTGCGGCACCACGCCCTGCATGCTGCGCGGCGCCAACGACCTGATGAAGGTGTGCCGCGAGAAGATCGGGCCGAAGGACGTGCTGAGCGCCGACGGCAAGTTCACCTGGCAGGAAGTCGAGTGCCTGGGCGCCTGCGCCAATGCGCCGATGGCCCAGATCAACGACTACTATTTCGAGGACCTGACGCCCGAGAGCATGGCGCAGATCATCGACGACTTCGCCGCCGGCAAGACTCCCCAGCCGGGCAGCCGCGCCCGCCGCAACAGCTCGGAGCCCGAGGGCGGGGCCCTGACCCTGACCGATCCCAAGCTGTACGACGGCTCGGCCGCCAAGAAGATCAAGTCGCTGCCTAACAGCAAGCCGGTGCCTGCATGACGGGACCGGATCTTTCCGATGACGCGGCCTACCGCGCTTACCGCACCGAGCTGCGCTCGGTCGGGCGGACCCCGCGCCTGATCGGCTTCGCCTTGGTGGTGCTGGGCGCCATCGCCGTCTGGACGGGCGTCAAGGCGGGCGGGGCAGGGCCCCTGATCCAGCAGGCGGGCTACGCCGCCCTGGCGATCGGCTGGGTGCTGATGCTGGCGGCTATCGTTCTGCGCACCCGTTATCACCGTCGCCGCATGCGTGAGATGAACTGAACCATGGTCGGAATCCTCGAAGACAAGGATCGCATCTTCACCAACCTCTACGGGCTCCAGGACTGGACGCTCGAGGGGGCGAAGAAGCGCGGCGCGTGGAACGCGACCAGGGACATGCTCGATCTCGGGCGTGACTGGATCATCACCAACGTCAAGAACTCGGGCCTGCGCGGACGCGGCGGGGCCGGCTTCTCGACCGGGCTGAAGTGGTCCTTCATGCCCAAGGAGGTGAAGGACCGGCCGCACTACCTGGTGGTCAACGCCGACGAGTCCGAACCCGGCACCGCCAAGGACCGGGAGATCATGCGCCACGATCCGCAGCTGCTGATCGAGGGCTGCCTGATCGCCAGCTTCGCGATGCAGGCGCACGCCTGCTACATCTACCTGCGCGGCGAGTACGTGCTGGAGCGCGAGCGCATGGAGGCCGCGGTCAAGCAGGCCTACGAGGCGCGCCTGATTGGGAAGAACAACGTCCACGGCTGGGACTTCGACGTCTACATCCATCACGGCGCCGGAGCGTACATCTGCGGCGAGGAGACGGCCCTGCTGGAGTCGCTGGAGGGCAAGAA
>JAEZIH010000288.1 GCA_023416055.1 Pseudomonadota bacterium
TAGGCGTGCACCGGGCGCACGGCGAACGAGCCCGCCGTCTCGCCCAGCAGCTGCAACAGGTCGCCCAGCCGGTCGGCCCGGTGGACGACCGTGATCGTCCCGCCCTCGCGCACAGCCTTGAGCAGGAAGCGCGTCCATGCCCCCAGCCCGTCGTCGGCCATCCACGCCCCGCGCTTGCCCGGGGCCGGCGCCCTCAGCGCCCCCGGGTCGTCGAAGAAGGGCGGATTGGACACGGCGTGATCGAAAGCGGGCAGGCCCAGCGCCCGGAAACCCGCCGCCACGTCGCCCTCGACGATCTCCGCCTTGGCCCCGTTCAGGGCTGCGTTCTCGCGCGCCAGCGCCGCCATGGCCGGATCGCGCTCGAGCCCGACCAGCCGGATCCCCGGCCGCCGCGCCGCCAGCTGCATAAGCACCGCCCCGGCGCCGCAGCCGGCCTCGATGACCCTCTGGCCCGGCTGCGCCTCGACCGCCGCGGCCAGCAGGGCGGCGTCCATACCGGCACGGTAGCCCCTTGCCGGCTGGCGCAGGCGAACGCGCCCGCCCAGCAGGGCGTTCTCGACGACGGCGGCGTCTTCGGGAGGGAACGGTGCGACGGTCACGCGGCTTGACCCTTCATGGCCCGATCACCATTGTGCGCCGCATCGCCGCCCTGCAAGCGGCGGCCGGATTTTCTGGCGTGTCCTCCCACCGCGCCATGCCCATGAGTTCTCCTTTGGACGCAGTCTCCGTCGCCCAGTCCCGCCCGAAGGGCGACGTCGAACCGCTGGTGCGGCTGGCGAAGCGCGACATGGCCGCCGTCGACGCCCTCATCGTCGAGCGCATGCAGTCCCCGGTGCCGGTGATTCCGCTGCTGGCCGAGCATCTGGTCTCGGCTGGCGGCAAGCGCCTGCGGCCCCTGCTTACCATCGCCGCCGCCCGCGCCTCGGGCGCGACCGACGAGATCGACTCCGCCCGCAAGCTGGCGGCGGCGGTGGAGTTCATCCACACCGCCACCCTCCTGCACGACGACGTGGTCGACGGCTCCAACCTGCGTCGCGGCAAGACCGCCGCCCACCTGATCTGGGGCGCCCCGTCCAGCGTGCTGGTCGGCGACTTCCTGTTCGCCCGCGCCTTCGAGCTGATGGTCGAGACCGGCCAGATGCGCGCTCTCGGCATTCTCGCCACCGCCTCCAGCGTCATCTCCGAGGGCGAGGTCCTCCAGCTGACCCGCGCCCACGACCTGAACCTGGACCAGGACACCTATCTGCGCATCATTTCGGCCAAGACCGCGGAGTTGTTCGCCGCCGCCGCCGAGGCCGGCGCGGTCGGCGCCCAGGCCGACGAGACGGCGGTGCAGGCTCTGCGCGCCTATGGCCTCAACCTCGGCATCGCTTTCCAGCTGGCCGACGACGCCCTCGACTACGGCGGCGCCTCGGCCACGCTCGGCAAGAACGCCGGCGACGACTTCCATGAGGGCAAGGCGACCCTGCCGCTGCTGCTGGCCGTGGCCCGCACCCGCGGCCGCGAGGACGCCTTCTGGGAGCGCACCATCAACCAGGGCCAGCGCACCGACGACGACTTCCGCCGCGCCCGCGAGCTGGTTGTCGGCACGGGCGCCATCGGCGCCACGCTCGACACCGCCTGGGACTACGCCGCCGCCGCCCAGGAAGCCCTCGCGCCTCTGCCCGCCGGCGACTGGCGCACGGCCCTGGAGCAGCTCGCCGACTTCGCGGTCAGCCGGGCGTCCTAACGCAGGCTGGCGCAGAAGCGCTGGATGCGACGGCAGGCCTCTTCCAGCACGCTCTCCGAGGTCGCATAGCTGATGCGGAAATAGGGGCTCAGGCCGAAGGCCGAGCCCTGCACCACGGCCACGCCCTCGGCGTCCAGCAGCTCCGTCGCGAACGTATCGTCGCCATCGATCACCGTCCCGGCTTCGGTGGTCTTGCCTACCAGCCCCTCGATCGACGGATAGACGTAAAAGGCGCCCTCGGGCGTGGCGCAGCGGATGCCCGGGGCCTGGTTCAGCATCGACACCACCAGGTCGCGGCGCGCCTCGAAATGCTTCGCCCGCTCGGCGATGAAGTCCTGCGGCCCGTTCAGCGCCTCGACCGCCGCCCACTGGCTGATCGACGACGGATTGGTCGTCGTCTGGCTGGCCACCTTGCGCATCAGGTCGATCAGCGGCTTGGGCCCGCCGGCGTAACCGATCCGCCAGCCGGTCATGGCGTAGGCCTTGGACACGCCGTTCACCGTCAGGGTCCGGTCGGCGAGGTCCGGCGCCGTCTGGGCGATGGTCCGGAAATCGAAGTCGCCGTAGATCAGGTGCTCGTACATGTCGTCGGTCAGCACCCAAACCTGCGGATGGCGCCGCAGCACGACCGCCAGCGCCTCCAGCTCCTCCTGGGTGTAGGCCGCGCCGGTCGGGTTCGACGGGCTGTTCAGGATCAGCCACTTCGTCCGCGGCGTGATGGCTGCTTCCAGCGCCTCGGGCCGCAGCTTGAAGCCGTCCGCCTCGTGCCCGACCACGGTGACCGGCTGGCCGCCGGCCAGCAGCACCATGTCGGGATAGGACACCCAGTAGGGTGCCGGCACGATCACCTCGTCGCCGGGCGACAGGGTGGCCACGAAGGCGTTGTAGATCACCGTCTTGCCGCCCGGGGCGACGTGGATCTGGTCGGTCCCGTAGGTCAGGCCGTTCTCGCGCGCGAACTTCGCCGCCACCGCGGCCTTGAGTTCGGGGATGCCGTCAACGTCGGTGTATTTGGTCTCGCCGCGGCGGATGGCCTCGATGGCCGCCTGCTTGATGTTCTCGGGGGTGTCGAAGTCGGGCTCGCCCGCGCCCAGGCCGATGACGTCGCGCCCCTGCCGCTTCAGCTCGCGCGCACGGGCCGTCACCGCCAGGGTGGCGGACGGCTTGACGCGGGCGAGGGCGGCGGACTGCAGGCTGGACATGGCGACTCCCGGATCGGCGCCCACTCCTTACGCAGTCGCGAAAGGCCGATCAAATCGCCGCCGGCCGCCGCCCGTATCAGCCAGCCGGCAGGTACTGCGTCGGGATCGGCGTGTCCGGCGTCTCGGCCAGCCAGTAGACGCTGAGAATCCACCAGCGCGCGCCGTCGTGGAACAGCTGGATGCTGTTGATCCCGCGCATGAACGGCTCGGGGTCCGACCGGCTGCGCACGCTGTCGTAGGTCGACCAGACGTGGACCATGTGGCCGAAGCGTTCGGACCGGCTGGCGATCTCGCGCTCGTGGAAGCCGTCGCGCATCAACCCCGGGCCGCTGCGCTCGATGTATTCCTCCGGCGTGATCGAGCGGGCCACGCCCACGCCCTCGCGATTGATTCCCGAGGGCATCAGGCGCGCGGTCGGGTGGAACAGCGAGCGGAAACGGTCCCAGTCGCGCTCCACCCCGGCGTCGCCGGAGATGACCTCGTACAGGGCCGCGACGATGGCCTCGGGCGAGGCCACGTCGGCGGGTTGCGGAGCGGGCGCCGCGGCCGGGGCAGGGGCCGCTGTCTGCGCCGCCGCCGGGGCGGCGCAGGTCAGGGCGAGGGCGACGGCGAGCACGTTCAGTCGCATACCCGCCCCCTCAGCGTCGCTGGCCCAGACGGCCGAACAGCTCGCCCAGCGCCTTGCGCCGGGCAGCGTCGGCGGCCGGGGCGTTGTCAGGCACGGCCGCGACGGTCCGCGACAGCTCCGCCGCCCGGGCGCGATCGATCCGGCCCGCGCGCCACCGTTCGACGAAGGCGCGGGCCTGTTCGGTCACGGCCGCCTCCAGGCCCTGCGAGCGCGCCAGCTGGTCGAGGTAGGCCGTCGCCACGTCGGGGTGGTCCTCCCACACCGGGCGGGTCTGGGTCTGCGGATTGATGGTCTCCGCCATCACCCGCTCGGCGACCGCGATCTCGGCCGCCGACAGCTGTTCGCTCGGCGCGAGACGCAGCACGTCGAAGCCGCGGGCGATCTCGCTGGCGTAGATGCGGCCGTTGAACCAGTAGGCCGACCAGTGTCCGGCCACCTTCAGCCGGTCGCCGTCCACCGGGCCGCGGTCGAAATAGGCGATCTCCATCGGCCGCGCCGGATCGGTGAAGTCGAGGATCGACACCCCGCCCTGGTACCAGGCCTGGACCATCAGGTCGCGCCCGGGCACCGGGATCAGGTTGCCGTTGTGGGCCACGCAGTTCTCGCTGGCCGCCTGCGACGCCGGCAGCTTGAAGAAGCTCTGGCCCTCGAGCTTGCCGTTCTCGACGGTGGCGATCAGGTTCGCGCCCCAGGTGTGCGGGTCCTCGGCCCGGCAGCGCGCCGCGGTGCCGCCGCCCCACTCGTCGGTGAACAGCACCTTGTCGCCGGTGGCGTTGAAGGTGGCCGAGTGCCAGTAGGACATGTCCGGGTCGAACAGCTCGGAGATCCGCGAGGGATTCTCCGGGTCCGAGATGTCCAGCAGGATGCCGTTGCCGCTGCAGGCCCCGGCCGCCAGGCCGATCTCCGGATAGACGGTGATGTCGTGGCAGTGGTTGGTCTGGGCCGTGTTCTGACCCCCGACCCCGAAGCGTCCGCCCTTCCACAGGCCCGCGATCTCGCCCGTCTCACGGTCGGCGAAGATGCGCGGCCGATTGACGATCGCCGCCTGCTCCGGGGCGTTCAGCGGCACCTTGATGACGTCGATGGAGTACAGCGCGGTCTCGGGATTCTCGCCCGGCTCGCCGTCCTGGCAGATGGACAGCTCGTCGCTCTTGCGCACGCTCGAGGTCGCCGAGTTGTAGATGTAGAGGACGTCGGGGTCCGTCGGGTGCGGGACCTGGGTGTGGGTGTGCGACCCGCGGCAGGTCTGCACCGCCGCGATCTGGCGCGGCGCCGACAGGTCGCTGATGTCGAAGATGCGGATGCCGCGGAACCGCTCGGCGTTGACCTCGCCGTCTGCCCCCATCGCCCCGCAGTCCAGCCGTCCGCGGTTCTGTTCCACTGACATGAACAGCAGGTCGCCGTGGATCGAGACGTCGCCCTGGCCGCCGGGACAGACCACCGACAGGACCAGCTCGGGAGCGCCGTCGCCGCTGACGTCGTAGGCGTTGAAGCCGTTGAAATTACCCACGAACAGCTTGCCGTTCGACATCGCCATGTCGCTGTTGGCGAGAGCCAGGGCGCTGTACCGCGGCGGCGGGGCTGGTTCGGCCGTGCCGGCCTCGACCGCCGCGGCCCGCGCGCGCATGGCCTCCCACTCCTCCTGCGTCGGCGGCGCGAAGATGGCCTCGCGATCAAAGAACCCCGGCGCCGGCTGCACCGAGTGCTCCAGCGTCAGGTTCGAGATCGCCTGGCCGGCGTCGTGCAGGCCGGGCGACAGGGTCGATCGCACGTCGCTGCCGACCGGCGGGACCTGGCCCTCGGCGGCCTGGGCCTGCACAGCCGCCGCCCCGAGCAGGACGCTGGCCGCTGCGGCGGAGCTCAACAGAAGACTGCGGATGTTCATGGTCGCCCCTCGGATGGTTGTCTCAAAGCTCTGACAGGATGGATTGCATGCGCAGGATCTCCGCCGACTGGTCTGCGGTGACGGAGCTGGCGAAGTCCGACAGCATCGGGTCCTCGGCCGTATCGAGTTCGGCCAGCAGGGCCTCGACCATGTCCAGGGCCCCCTGGTGGTGGCGGGTCATGCCCTGCAGAAACAGCCGGTCGAACTCCGCGCCCTCGGCCGCCGCCAGCTCGGCCATCTGCGCCGGCGACAGCATGCCCGGCATGACCGGCGCGTTCGGATCGGCGGCGTGTCCATGGTGGCCGGCGTGGGGATCAGGCGCCGCCAGCGGCAGGCCGCGGCCCATGAGCCACTCCTGCATCAGCTCCATCTCGGCTTCCTGGCTCTGGGCGATGCGCTCGCCCAGCCGCTTCACGACCGGCGACGCGCCGCGGCTCTTCAGCAGTTCGACCATCTCCACCGCCTGGGCGTGATGGACCAGCATGTGCTGCATGAAGCGCACGTCGGCCTCGACGTGCCCCGACCGGCTCAACGCCACCGCCTCGTCCACGCTGATCACCCGCGGCGCCGCCCCGGGCGCGCCCGGATTGAAGATCGGCGGCGTCTGGGGCGAGCCCCCGACCAGTCCGGCGATCAGCGCTGCGAGGGTCGGGGACAATCCATCAGCTCCTGTTAGGCGGGGCGCGACAGGCGGGGAGAGTAGGGGGCGAAATCCGCTGCGGGCAACCCGCAAAAGGCTGTTCGGCCGCGGCCTCGCCGCGAAGGCCGGGGGATGCTACCCGTGTCCCCCGTATGCGCCGCCTCGTCGACTTCGTCCTCAACATGGAGGCCCGCCGGTGGCGGACCGCCCTGGCGGCGGCGCTGCTGCTCGGGGCGACGGTCGGACTGCTGCTGCTGGGCAAGAGCCAGTTCGGCCTGGACGCGGAGGAGCGCCTCGAGGCCTGGCTGCAGGGCTACGCTGGCAGCCCCTGGGCCTTCGCCGCCACGGTCGTGCTGTTCATCGTCTCCGCCTTCATCGGCGCGCCGCAGTTCATCCTCATCGCCGCCTGCGTGGTGGCCTTCGGGCCGTGGTGGGGATTCGTCTACAGCTGGCTGGCCACCATCGCCTCGGCGGCGGTGACCTACTGGCTGGGCCGCGGCCCGACGGCGCGCTTGGTCGACCGCCTCGGCGGCCGGGCCCTGAACCGGCTCAAGGGCTTCGTCGGCGAGAACGCCTTCTATGCCAGCTTCATGATCCGCAACGTGCCCTCGGCGCCCTTCATCGTCGTCAACATGGCCTTCGGCGCCGCCCGCGCCGCCTTTCCCGCCTACCTGCTCGGCTGCGCCCTCGGCGTGCTGCCCAAGACCGCGCTGGTGGCCTTCTTCGGGGGCGCTGTGGTCTCCGCCGTAGCGGGCGACGGGGTCTGGACCTCGGCCATCCTCGCCGGAGTGGCGGTGGTCTGGCTGGGCCTGATGCTGGGGGTGCGCGAGCTGGTCCGGCGGCGCGAGCGGCCGGCCGCCCCCGCAGGGGAGCCACCCGATTGACGGGATCGTGAACGGCTACGCTGGCGACCGCGCCGGGCGCGCTCCCGGACGCGCCGCATGGGGCTTGTAATCGCCGCCACACACGGGCAAACGGGCCTTCGGTCGGTCAGGCGATAACGATCAGGAGGCGGCGCGGATGGGGATGCGCGCGGCCGGGGCGTCGCCGAAGCGGATCAAGACAGTGAACGCCCTTTCAAGGCCCGAACGAACGGTATCCCGGACCCATGTTCAACAGCATTTTCGGCGCGATCTCCAACGACATCGCCATCGACCTCGGCACCGCCAACACCCTGATCTACATGAAGGGCAAGGGCATCGTGCTGAACGAGCCGTCGGTGGTGGCGTTGCGGAACGTCGGGGGCCGCAAGATCGTCCACGCGGTGGGCATCGAGGCCAAGCAGATGCTGGGCCGCACCCCGGGTCACATGGAAGCCATCCGTCCAATGCGCGACGGGGTCATCGCCGACTTTGAAGTCGCCGAGGAGATGATCAAGCACTTCATCCGCAAGGTTCACAACCGCAAGGGCTTCGTGAACCCCAAGGTGATCGTGTGCGTGCCGTCGGGCGCCACCGCCGTCGAGCGCCGCGCCATCAACGATTCCTGCCTGAACGCCTCGGCCCGCCGCGTCGGCCTGATCGACGAGCCCATGGCCGCGGCCATCGGCGCCGGCCTGCCGATCCACGAGCCGACCGGCTCGATGGTCGTCGACATCGGCGGCGGCACCACCGAGGTGGCCGTGCTGTCGCTGTCGGGCATCGTCTATTCGCGTTCGGTCCGCGTCGGCGGCGACAAGATGGACGAGGCGATCATCTCCTACATGCGCCGCAACCATAACCTGCTGATCGGCGAGACCACCGCCGAGCGCATCAAGAAGGACATCGGCACCGCCCGCATCCCCGCCGACGGCGAGGGCCTGTCGATCGACGTCAAGGGCCGCGACCTGATGCAGGGCGTGCCGCGCGAGGTGCGCATCTCCGAGCGCCAGG
>JAEZIH010000020.1 GCA_023416055.1 Pseudomonadota bacterium
AGGTCGTAGAGGCCGGCGCCGGCGTGGGTGTCGATGACGGTCAGCGGGCCCCCGGCCTGGCGCCGCTGCATCAGCCACAGCGCCAGGGCGTGCTTTACCAGGTCGGCGAAATTCCCGGCGTGGAAGCTGTGGCGGTAGTTCATCGCCCTGCCCTCTCCCGCCCGGCCGGCGGGGTCAAGAGGAACCGGCGCGCTCCGCCGCCGTTGGGCAGGGCCCGAGGAGCTTCGATGATCGACCACCCCTGCCTGTCGGACCGCCAGCGCATCCCGCCGAAGGCGGTGGCCGCGGCGGCGGAGCGCGGTCTGGAGCTGCGCGAGGCGCACGGGCGGGGCGGCACCGAGGTGGGCGTGCGCCGGGCGCGGCGGCTGGCGGACCGGGAGACGGTCAGCGATCGCGACATCAAGTCGATGTACAGCTACTTCGCCCGCCACGACGTGGATCGCCGCGCGCGGCTGTGGGGCGACCCGGACAGGCCCTCGGCGGGCTATATCGCCTGGCAGCTGTGGGGCGGGGATCCGGGCCGGGAGTGGGTCAACGGGCTGCGGACGAAGCTGCGCGAGGCGGGCGCATGAGCGTCGTCGACCCCGCCGCCGTCCCGGACGGGCTGAGCTACTGCAACGACGAGCAGCCCGGCCTGCGGCGCACGATGACGGCGCGCGGCTTCGTTTATCACAATGCGAAGGGCGAGGAGATTGCGGACGAGAAGGTGCTGGCCCGCATCAACGCCCTGGCCATTCCGCCGGCGTGGACGGACGTGTGGATCTGCCCGCGGGCGAACGGCCACATCCAGGCCACGGGGCGGGATGTGAAGGGGCGCAAGCAGTACCGCTATCACCCGGACTGGACCTCGCACGCCTCCACCAACAAGTTCGACCGCCTGCCGGAGTTCGCCCGCGCCCTGCCGAAGCTGCGGCGGCGGGTGGAGCGGGACCTGGCCCGGCGAGGGCACTCGCGGGAGAAGGTGCTGGCCACCGCCGTGCGGCTGCTGGAGCTGACCCTGATCCGGGTCGGCAATGCGCAGTACGCGAAGCAGAACCGGTCGTACGGCCTGACGACGCTGCACAAGCGGCATCTGGAGGTGGGCGGCGCGGCGCTGACCTTTGCCTTCAAGGGCAAGAGCGGGGTCGAGCACGAGGTGCGAGTGCGCGACCGGCGGCTGGCGCGGGTGGTGCGCTCGCTGCAGGAGCTGCCGGGCCAGCAGCTGTTCAAGTACCGCGAGGCGGACGGGACGCTGTGTCCGATCACCTCGGACGACGTGAACGCCTACATCCGCCAGGCCATGGGCGAGGAGTTCTCGGCCAAGGACTTCCGCACCTGGGCCGGGACGGTGTCGGCGGCGCGGGCGCTGCGCGAGATGGAGCCCCCGACCTCGCCGACCGATGCGAAGCGCAAGATCACCGTCTGCGTGAAGGGGGTGTCCGGCCTGCTGGGCAATACGCCGACGGTGTGCCGGTCGTCCTATGTCCACCCGCGGGTGTTCGAGATGTTCGAGAGCGGCGTGATCGCGCGGGCGCTGCCGGGGCCGGACGCGGCGACGTTCGAGCGGGCCCTGGCGAAGCGGCTGGCGGCCTGACGACAACGGTCGGGAAAGGTTGATCGCGGAGTCTGCCGGCGAAGCAGCGGCAGGCGATTCGATGGCTGGACGACAGCCCCGCATCACGCGCGGAACATGGCGGCGCAGGCGGAGCCGGACGGGCGTCCTGCTGGAGGGCCTGCTGCTTGCGGTCATGGCGCTGACCGTCATCCTGATCCTGCAACCGGGCCCGGATGCGGCGCGGGCGGAGTCCGAGCCGGCGCCGGCCGCGCGCGGCGCCAACGCCATCGAGGGCGTGGCGCGGGTCATCGACGGGGACACGCTGGACGTCGGCGGGGTGCGGGTGCGGCTGCACGGCATCGACGCCTTCGAGCGCGGCCAGACCTGCGACCGCGCGGGCTCCAGCTGGGCCTGCGGCGCGGCGGCGACCTCGGCCCTCAGGGCGCGGGCCGAAGGCCGGAAGGTGGTCTGCGAGGTGCGAGACACCGACCGCTACGGCCGCAGCGTCAGCCGCTGCGAGCGGGACGGCGTGGACGTGGCCCGGGTGCTGGTCGACGAGGGGCTGGCCCTCGCCTACCGGCGCTACAGCGCCGACTATATCGAGGCCGAGAACGTGGCGCGCGAACGCGGCGCGGGGGCGTGGGCGGGGTCGTTCGACCGGCCGGAGCAGTGGCGCCGGCGCGGCCGCCGCAGCTAGGCCGCCAAGCTGTCGCGCTTGTAACTTGCCCACGGGAGAGAACGACGGTTTACGAGCCGCCTTTCTCGTCGGAGGGTTCCAATGTCCAATTCGTTCCTGCGCCTCGGCGCCCTTTTCGCCCTGGCCGGTGTCGGCCTCGGCTACTGGATGGGCGTGACCGAGCAGTTCGGTCTCATGCCGGTCCATGCCCACATCAACCTGCTCGGCTGGGTGTCGATGTTCCTCTACGGGCTGTTCTACCGGGCCGTCCCGGCCGCCGCCGCGGGCTGGCTGCCCAGGGCCCATCTGTGGACGGCGGTGATCGGCCTGCTGGCCTTCATGCCGGCCCTGGCGCTGAAGCTGCTGCACGTGCCCGGCACGGACGGCGTGGCCCTGGCCGGACTGATCGCCGGACCGACCCTGACCCTGATCGCCTTCGTGCTGTTCGCGGTCATCGTCTTCCGCGAGACCGGAAAGCCGGCCCTCGTCGCCTGATCAGGCGGTGGTCCAGT
>JAEZIH010000263.1 GCA_023416055.1 Pseudomonadota bacterium
CCTCCGGGCCGCGCGAAGCGCGGAACCGGGGGACCCAGCGGCGCGCGCGAGCGCGACCCGAAGGGCGGCGCGTAGCAGCCAACCTGCCGGGAGCACAGCTGCTCATGACAGCCTGCCTGAACAGATCGCCTTCGGCGCCGCTGGCTCCCCGGTCTCGCTGCGCTCGCCGGAGGATGACGAAAGGGGTGGGCGCCGTTTGTGGGCAATCCACGGAATTATAGTCCGATAGTCACAGACTTCCGCCGCAACTTCAGACACATCGGCATTTCTCAACCCGATCTGCCCGCCTGAGGAAGCGGCGACCCCATACTCCCCTCCGGGCGTCTGGCCCGGCTGGTCTTTGACACGTGAATCCCCCGAACGAGGCGATGCCCGTGCGCGCATCGTTCCGCCCCGATTCCGCCGGGGCCAGCTCAAATCTTGCCGGACCGCCGCATGCGGCCCAAGCGCGCGAATTCTCAAGTCATTGAAAATCCACGTGGCGGATGTCGACTCTGTCGACTCTGTCACACCAGTTTTCGGCCGACGCCGGGGCAAAAACTTGCTCCGGCTATTCCAGCCAGTCCGCCCGCGGCTCCCGGGTCCACATCTCGTCGTAGCTGGGACGCGCCCGCACGACGGCCCACCGGTCGCCGTCGACCAGCACCTCCGGGACCAGCGGGCGAGAGTTGTATTCACTCGCCAGCACCGCCCCGTAAGCCCCCGCGCTCATGAAGGCCACGAGATCTCCCGCCTGCAGCGGCGGCAGCTCCCGGTCCCTCGCGAACACGTCGGTCGACTCGCAGATCGGCCCGACCAGATCGTACAGCCCGATCTCTCCGCCCTCCGCCCGTACCGGCACGAGGTCGTGGAAGGCGTCGTAGAGGGCCGGCCGCATCAGGTCGTTCATGCCCGCGTCCAGCACCAGGAAGCGCCGCCCGTCGCTGCGGGCGTTGATCTGGATGACCCGGCTGACCAGCACCCCGGCGTTGGCGACCAGCAGACGGCCCGGCTCGAACACGGCCTCGACCTGCAGCCCGTCCAGCACCCCCGCCGCCGTGGCGACGTAATCCTCGATCGACGGCAGGTCGGTCTGGCCATGATAGGGGACGCCCAGGCCGCCGCCCAGATCGAGGCGGCGCACCTCCAGCCGCTCCGCCCTGAGCGCCAGCGTCATCTCGCGCAGCGCCCGGAACGCCCCCTCCAGCGGCGCCAGCGTCGTGATCTGGCTGCCGATGTGACAGGCCAGCCCGACCGGCGTCACGTGCGGCGAGGCCGCGGCGCGGGCGTAGAGGGCCGGGGCCTCCGCGGCCGGCACGCCGAACTTGTCGGTCGCCCCGCCGGTGGTGATGCGGGCGTGGCCGCCGGCCCCGATGCGCGGATTGACCCGGATGGCGATCTCCGGCGCCGCGCCCTTGTCCGCAGCCACGGCGATCAGCCGCTCCAGCTCGACGGCGCTCTCGACATTGATCTGGCGCACCCCCGCGTCGATGGCGAAGGCCAGTTCGGCGTCGGTCTTGCCTACGCCCGAGAAGACGATCTTGCCGGCCGGCACGCCGGCCTTCAGCGCCCGCCGGATCTCGCCCTCCGACACCGTGTCGGCGCCGCTGCCCAACCGGGCCAGGGTGGCCAGCACCGACAGGTTGGAATTGGCCTTCACCGCGAATGCGATCAGCGCCCCGCCCAGGCTCGCGCGGCGGGCGTCCAGGGCGGCGCGCAGCAGGCCGTAATGCCGCGTCAGCGTCGCCGTCGAATAGGCGTAGAACGGCGTCCCGACCGTTCGGGCCAGCGCCTCCAGCGGCACGCCCTCGGCATGCAGCGCGCCGTCGATCCGGTCGAAATGGTGCAAGACCCTAGCGCGGGTTCGAGCCCGACCCGCCGTAGGGGTTCGAGCTAGGCCCGCCGTCGATCGGCTGCTGGCTGGGCGGGCGGTAGACCGTGGCCGGCTCGACCGGTCCCGGGCCGCGGGCCGAAGGCAGGCTGCGCTGCGACGGGGCGTCGAGGTCGGCCATGCGGCCGCAGCCGGCGGCGGAGATGGCGATCAGGGCGGCGGCGCCCACAAGCAGGATCTTCTTCATGGCAGTCGGGACTTCCACTCGGCGATGCGCGCGCGGACCTGTTCCGGCGCCGTGCCCCCGAAGCTCTGGCGGCTGGCGCAGGAAGCCTCCGGGGTGAGCACCTTGTAAACCTCTTCCGTGACGCCCGCCTCAAGCGATTGCAGTTCCGCCAGCGGCAGTTGCGCCAGGTCCACGCCCAGGGCATCGGCCCGCTTCACCGCCGCGCCCGTGACATGGTGCGCCTTGCGGAACGGCAGGTTCAGCTCGCGCACCAGCCAGTCGGCCAGGTCGGTGGCGGTCGAGAAGCCCGACCCGGCCGCCGCGCGCATCCGCTCCACGTCCGGCTGCAGGGCCGAAACCATGGCGGTCATCGCCCCCAGCGCCAGGGTCAGGGCGTCGAAGGCCTCGAACACCGGCGGCTTGTCCTCCTGCATGTCCTTCGAATAGGCGAGCGGCAGGCCCTTCATCACCGTCGACAGGGCCACCAGCGAGCCCATGATCCGCCCGGTCTTGGCCCGCACCAGCTCGGCGGCGTCGGGATTGCGCTTCTGCGGCATGATCGAGCTGCCGGTGGTCAGGTCGTCCGGCAGGGTCACGAAGCCGAACTGCGGCGTCATCCACACCACGATCTCCTCGGCCAGCCGCGACAGGTGCCCGGCGCAGATCGACGCCGCCGCCAGGCTCTCCAGGGCGAAGTCCCGGTCCGACACCGCGTCCAGCGAATTGCCCATCGGCCGGTCGAAGCCCAGTTCCTTCGCCGTCATATGCCGGTCGATAGGGAAGGGCGACCCGGCCAGGGCCGCCGCCCCCAGCGGGCTCTCGTTCATCCGGGTCCGCGCATCCGCGAAGCGTCTTGCGTCGCGCCCGAACATCTCGACATAGGCCATCAGGTGGTGGCCGAAGGTCACCGGCTGGGCCGGCTGCAGGTGGGTGAAGCCCGGCATGAGGTCGCCCGCGTGCTGCTCCGCCCGCGCCAGCAGCGCCCGCTGCAGGCCCTGCAGCTGTTCGACGGCCCGGTCGCAGGCGCCGCGCACCCACAGGCGGAAGTCCGTGGCCACCTGGTCGTTGCGGCTCCGCGCCGTGTGCAGCCGCCCCGACGGCTCGCCGATCAGCTCGGCCAGCCGCGCCTCCACGTTCATGTGGATGTCCTCGAACCGGTCGCGGAACGGGAAGGTCCCGTCGCGCATCTCGGCCTCGACGGCGTCCAGCCCGCCCAGGATGGCCTCGGCGTCCGCCTGCGACACGATGCCTTTCGCCGCCAGCATCCGGCAGTGCGCCCGCGAACCGGCCAGGTCCTGGGCCCACAGGCGCCGGTCGACGCCGATCGAGACGTTGATCGCCTGCATGATTTCGGCCGGCTGGGCCGAGAAGCGCCCGCCCCACATGTCTTGACCTTTCGCCGCCGCCTCGGCTTTGGTCTTGCGGTCAGGAGGCGTCGGGTCGGTCATGAAGGTCTCGAAGATGATCGTGGGCGCCGCCGTGGCGGCGCTGCTGGTCGGCGCGGCCGGGGGGGCGGCGTTCCTATACGCCAAACCCGGCCTGTTCGACAAAGCCGAGGCGCCGGCGGCCGCGCCGAAGAGCGAACTGGCCCGCTTCGCCGCCGGCTCCATCGCCCGCCTCGAGACGCCCGCGACGATCGAACCGGCGCCCGCCTACGTCTTCCAGACCCGCGACGGGGCCGATGCGACCTTCGCCGACTTCCGCGGCAAGGTGGTGGTGGTCAACCTCTGGGCCATGTGGTGCGCGCCCTGCCGGACCGAGATGCCGACGTTGGCGCGGCTGGCCGAACTCTACGCCGGGACCGACCTCGTCGTCCTGCCCATCAACGTCGACCGCACCCCCGACGAGGTCGCCGACGCCCGCAACTTCATCGACGTGCACGAGCCCCTGCCGCTGTACAGCGACATGAAGTTCCAGCTGCCCTTCGAACTCCCAGGCAGGGGCAAGATGCCCCAGACCGTCCTGCTGGACCGCCAGGGCCGCGTCCGCGCCCACTTCTCGGGCGAGGCCGATTGGGCCAGCCCCGAGGCGCGGGCCCTCGTCGACGCCCTGCTGGCCGAAGGCTAGTTCCCGCGCGTATCGCGCGCTGTCTCCGCTTCCTGCTCGTCCGCCCTTTCCGCCATGCGGTCAGTGGTCTCGTCGATCTCCTGCGCCACCTCCTTGGCCCCGGCCTTGACGGCGGAACCGATCTGGGAGGCTTCCTCCTTCAGCGCAGCCCCGGCTTCGCTGGCGACCTCGCCGGTCCGGGCCTCGGCCGCGGCGGCGTCTGCGCGGGCGTTGTCCTGCTCCGCTTCGCTGCAGGCGGCCCCGCCAAGCGCCAGCACCGAGACGATGGCGGCGGTGATGATATGCGTGCGCATGGGATCTTCCCCTCGGTGTCAGACCTGCCGATCAAAACGCCCTGCCATGTCCCCAGTTGCGCACTGTTCAGGTCGCGTGACGGTGGTATCATCCCGGCGTTCATCCTCGAGGAGATGCACGTGCGCCCCCATCGGCTTCTCATTCTGACCGCCTTGTCCGGCCTCCTGGCCTCCCCCATCGCCGCCGTCGCCGAGGCGCCGCAAAGCGCAGGGCCGGGCCGGTTGTGGAGTCCGCCCGCGAACGAGCAGATGCGCCGTTTTGAGCGCGAGGAGGGGCGGCGCCAGGGGGACATGAGCGAGGATGACGCAAAGGCCGAATACGGCGAGGAGCGGGTGGAGCTGGCCCAACAGGTCCAGGCGCTGATGGACGAGGGCAAATGCCGGGAAGCCCGCGCGCTCGCCAACGAGCATGGTGAGCGCCAGATGGCCCTTCGCGTGCGACAGACCTGCCGCGCCCGCTAGTCCCGGCCCTCGTCCTCCGGCGCCAGCGGCGGCACGGCGTCGCTGCCCTCCAGACGGTCCCTCGCCAGGGCCGCGCGCACGATCAGCATCAGGCTGATCGGCGTGGTCAGGCTGAGGAAGATGGCGATCAGGATCTCGTGGAAGACCGGCTGTCCACGGGTGACGGAGAAGTAGAGGATAGAACTGCTCAGGATCAGCAGCATTCCCATGCTCGACCCCAGCGTCGGGGCGTGGACCCGCTGGTAGAAGGTGCGCAGCCGGAACGCGCCGATGGCCCCCGCGAGGGCGAAAACCGCCCCGCACAGCAACAGGGCGGCGATCAGGACGGCGAGGGGCACGGGCAGTTCGTCGATGCTCATTCGATCACCTCGCCCCGCATCAGGAATTTGCCCAGCGCCACGCTGCTGGCGAAGCCGAGCAGGGCGATGATCACCGCCGCCTCGAAATACCGCGTGCTGCCGGTGCGCATGCCCAGGGTGATGATCAGCAGCATGGCCGTGACGTAGAAGGCGTCCAGGGCGATGACCCGGTCCTGCGCCCGCGGCCCGCGCAGCATCCGGAACAGATACAGCCCCATGGCCGCCGCCAGCATCAGCTGCGCCGCCAGGATGGCGTAGCCCAGGACGGCGCCGCTCATACGAAAATCTCCTGCAGGGGCCGGGCGTAGCGATCCGTGATGGTCCGGATCCACTCGGTCTCGTCGATCAGGTCGAAGACGTGGATCAGCAGCACCCGGTCCTGCGACTCATAGCTCATCCAGATCGTGCCCGGCGTCGCGGTGATGATGCAGGCCAGCACCGCCAGCCCGTAGGGATTGGTCAACTCCAGCGGGATGGAGACGAAGCCGGACGTCACGCTGCGCGAGCGGCCGGCCACGATGATGCGCAGCAGGGCGAGGTTGGATCGCACGACATCGCCGATCACCCTTACGAACAGCCGCAGCAGCAGGCGCGGCTGCCGGATGCGCAGGGCAGGCGGCTGCAGGCTGCGGAAGGCGAAACCGAGGGCGACGGCGAGGATCGCGCCCAGCAGCAGGTGCCCCGGCGCCAGGCTCTGATTCAGGATCAGCCAGGTCGCGAAGATGAACAGGCTGAGCGCCGGATAGGGCAGGACACGTCTCATGGCCGTGGCTCCGCCCCCAGCACCGAGGCGACATATCGGCCCGGCTCCAGCAGCTCCCGCGCCGCCGCGTCCAGATAGTCGAAAGGTCCGCCGACCACGAAGGTCAGGACCAGCAGGCCCAGGAGGAGGCCGCCGACCGAAGCCCCCTCGTGCAGGCGGATGGTGGGTGCGATGCGGTCAGGCTCGGCCCACCAGATCTGGATGCCGGCGCGGGCCAGGGCGATCAGCGAGAACAGGCTTGAGGCGATGACCGCGACAGCCAGCACGAGGGCGGCTGCGGGCAGGGGGCCCGCCGGTCCGCTCAGCAGGGAGGCGACCATCGCGACCTTGGCGAGGAAGCCGGGCAGCGGCGGCAGGCCCGCGATCAGCAGGGTGCAGACCAGGAAGCCGGCGCTGAGCAGGCCCACGGGGGCGTCGATGATCACCGCCCGCTCGTCCTCCTCCGTGTACAGGCCGTCGCCGTCGGGATCGTAGGCCTCGAGCAGGGGCGGATCCTCGAACTCGTCTTCCCCCGTCTCGGTGCCGACGAGGCCGGCGAGGAGGTAGAAGGCCGCAGCCGCGAGGGTGGAGATGACCATGTAGAGCAGGGCCCCGGCGATCACGGCCGGCTCGCGGAAGACCAGCGCCGCCAGCAGGGTGCCGGCCGAGACCAGCACGCTGTAGCCGGCCAGCCGCCCGACGTCTCGGGCTGCCAGCAATCCGATCACGCCCACCCCCATGGTCATCAGGCCGGCGACGAAGATCCAGGGCCCTCCGAACCCGGCCGAGGCGCCGGAATCGGGGCCGAGGCACAGCATGCCGAGACGCAGCAGGGCGTAGACGCCGACCTTGGTCATGATGGCGAAGACCGCCGCCGACGGGGCAATAGCCGCGTCGTAGGTGCGCGGCAGCCAGAAGCCGAGGGGCCAGGCCGCCGACTTGATCAGGAAGGCTGTCCCGAGGATGGCCGCGCCGGCGTGGAAGATGGCCCGCGTCTCCTCTCCGAGCTCGGGGATGCGCTGCGCCAGCGCCGCCATGTTGAGCGTGCCGGTGACCCCGAAGATCAGGCTGACCCCGACAAGGAAGAACAGCGAGGCGACCAGGTTGATGACGATGTAGTGCAGCCCGGCCTTGACCCGCCGCGGCCCCGAACCGTGCAGCAGCAGGGCGTAGGAGGCGGCCAGCAGGATTTCGAAGAAGACGAACAGGTTGAACAGGTCGCCGGTCAGGAAGGCGCCGTTCAGCCCCATCAGCAGAAGCTGCGAGAATACCGGATAGTAGGTCCCCAGCCGGGCCCAGCGGCCCAGCGAGAACACCGCGTTGACGAGGCCCAGGATGGACGCCAGCAGCACCATCAGCGCGGCCAGCCGGTCGCCCACCAGCACGATGGCGACCCAGGCCGGCCAATCGCCCATGCGATAGGTGGCCGATACATCGCCGCTGCCCGCCTGAACGGTCAGGGCGACGGCCGCGGCGAGCAGGGCCACTGATGCGGCGATCGACACGACGCCGTGCAGCGGGCGGTTTCGCGCCCCGGTCAGCATCAGGATGGCCGCGGTCGCCAGCGGCAGCAGGATCGGCACGACGACGAGGTGCTGGGTCATCCTTCCTCATCCTTGCGCCCATCGACGTGGTCGGCGCCCGCGAAGCCCCGCGCCGCCAGCATCACCACCAGCAGCAGGGCGGTGGTCGCGAAGCTGATCACGATGGCGGTCAGCACCAGGGCCTGGGGCAGGGGATCGGCGTAGTCGACCAGCGAGCCGACACCGCCGCGCAGCACCGGTTCGGCCCCGATGCGCACGCCCCCGGTGCAGAAGATGAACAGGTTGACCGCGTAGGACAGCAGGGTCAGGCCGATCAGCACCTGGAAGGTCCGCGGGCGCAGGATCAGCCATACGCCGGAGGCGGTCAGCACGCCGATGGCGAGGGCGAGCACGATCTCCATCAGTTCGCCTCTCCCGGCTCGGCGGCCAGCGCCTCACTCCGGCGCGCGCGACGCAGCGACTGGTGGGCGATGGCGATCAGGATGAGGCTGGTCGCTCCGACCACAAGAATGAATACGCCCAGGTCGAACAGCACCGCGGTCGCCGCCGGAACCCGGCCGAGCGGCCCAAGATCGAAATAGGCGAACCACGAGGTCAGGAACGGCCGCCCGAAGAGCCAGGCGCCCAGGCCGGTGGCGAGGGCGATCAGCAGGCCGGTGGCGATCCACTGCACCGGGGCGACTCTCAGGCGCTGCTCGACCCAGCGCACTCCGCCGGCCATGTAGAGCAGGATCAGCGCCACGGAGGCGGTGAGACCCGCTGCGAAGCCTCCGCCCGGCAGCTCGTGCCCGCGCACGAACAGGTGGACGGCGAAGAGCAGGATCACCGGCACCATCAGCTGGATGATCAGGCCCGGCACGCGCAGGTATTCGGTCAGGGTCTGGCCGCGCTCGCGGTCGTCGCGCTGGCGGTCGGTCGCCTCCTGGGCCAGCTTCTGCGGCGGCGACTCGACGCTGTCCGCCCCCGGCCGGAAGCGGCGAAGCAGGGAGAAGACGGCGAGGGCGACGATGGCCAGGACCGTGATCTCGCCGAAGGTGTCGAAGCCGCGGAAATCCACGAGGATGACGTTGACGACGTTGTGCCCGCCGCCTTCGGCGTAGGCCGCGGCCAGGAAGTAGTCCGAGATCGATCCGTCCACCGGATGGGTCATCACCGCATAGGCGAGGATGGTCATCCCCGTCCCGATGCTGAGGGCCAGGATTGCGTCGCGGGCGCGGCGCAGACGGGTGGGGAGGGTGCGCACCTCCGGCAGCCGCAGCCGCGGCGGAAGCCAGCGCAGCCCCAGCAGGATCAGGATGGTGGTGACGACCTCGACCAGCAGCTGGGTGGTCGCCAGGTCGGGCGCGGACAGCCAGACGAAGCTGATGCAGGAAACCAGACCGGCGCCGCCCATCAGGATCAGGGCCGCCAGCCGGTGGAACTTGGCCAGCGCCGCCGCTCCCACGGCGCAGACGCCGCCGATCAGCCACAGGATGGCGAAGGCCGGGTCGATGGTGCTCAACGTCTCGCTGCCGGGCCGAAGGCGGGCTCCGCCGGCCGCCGCCAGCGCGGCGGCGAGGGCGGCGACGACGATGAACAGCACCTGGGGCTGCAGGCGATCGCCGGGGAACAGACGTTTGATGCGATCCGGCCCGGAGTCGGCCAGCCACTGCATCAGGCGCTCGAAGACCAACTTGCCGTTGATGGGCCCGAACGGAGGCCTGCGCAGCTGCAACAGACGGCGGCGCAGCACCACGTAGAGCAGGATGCCGAAGCCGAGGGCCAGAACGCTCATGATCAGGGCCGGGGTGATCCCGTGCCAGACTGACAGGCGGAAGCTCGGTGCGGCGGTCCCCAGCACGGCCGTCGCCGCCGCGTTCAGGCGCGGACCCATGGTCACGCCTGGGAGGACGCCGACAATGATGCACAGGATCGCGAGGCAACCGATCGGCGCCACCATCCACACCGGAGGCTCGTGCGGGCGCCGCGGCAGGTTGTCGGGCGTGCGACCGAAAAAGACCCCGGCCGCGAAGCGCAGCGAATAGACCACGGCGAAGGTCGAGGCGACGACGGCGACGGCCGCCGGCAGCCAGGCCGCCGCCATGCCGCGCCCGGCTGCGATGCTCTCCTCGAAGAACATCTCCTTGGACAGGAAGCCGTTCAGCAACGGCACGCCCGCCATGGCCGCGGCGGCCACGACGGCCAGGGCGGTGGTGATCGGCATGAAGCGGCCGAGTCCGCCCAGCTTGCGCATGTCGCGCGTGCCCGCCTCATGGTCGACGGCGCCCGCGGCCATGAACAGCGAGGCCTTGAACACCGCGTGGTTCACGGTGTGGAACAGCGCCGCCACCCAGGCCAGCGGCGTACCCAGGCCCAGCAGGAAGACGATCAGACCCAGATGGCTGATCGTCGAATAGGCCAGGACCCCCTTCAGGTCGTTCTGGAACATGGCCAGCAGGGCGGCGAGGGCGAGGGTGATCAGCCCCACTCCGGTGACCGCATAGAACCAGCCGTCGGTCCCGGCCAGGACCGGCCACAGCCGCATCAGCAGGAAGACCCCCGCCTTCACCAAGGTGGCCGAGTGGAGATAGGCCGACACCGGCGTCGGGGCGGCCATGGCCTGGGGCAGCCAGAAGTGGAACGGGAACTGGGCGCTCTTGGTGAAGGCCCCGATCAGGATCAGCGTCAGGGCCGGGCCGTAGACCTCGCTGGCGCGGATCTCCTCAGAGGCGGCGAGAATATCGACCAGCTCGTAACTGCCCGCCACCCCCGCGAGCAGCAACAGGCCCGCCAGCAGGCAGAGGCCCCCCGCCGAGGTGACCACCAGGGCCATGCGGGCGCCTTCGCGGGCGGCGGCGCCGTGATGCCAGTAGCCGATCAGCAGGAAGGACAGCAGGCTGGTCATCTCCCAGAAGACGACCAGCTGGATGACATTGCCGGACAGCACCATGCCGACCATCGAACCGGCGAAGGCCAGCAGCAGCGAATAGAAGCGCGGCACCGGATCGGCCGGCGACATGTAGTAGCGGGCGTAGATGCTGACGAGCAGTCCGACGCCGTAGACCAGCATCAGGAAGATCCAGCTGAAGCTGTCCAGCGACAGGCTGAAGGTCAGGCCCAGCGCCGGCGCCCAGTCGATCACCCACGCCAGCGGGCCGTTGGCCAGGGCGCCGGACAGGGCGACGGACAGGCCCAGGCCGACCATCATCGCCGCCATGGCGATCGTCGCGGCGGTGTTGCGGGCGTGCGCCGGAAGCAGGGCGGCGGTCAGGCTGGCGACGAACGGCGCGCCGAGAAGGAGGGTCAGCCAGGCGTCAGGCGCAGGCACTGAGGCCTCCGCGCGTGCGGAGGCCGTCGCGTGCGGGCAGGCGGGACATCCCGGCCGGGGCTGCGGTGACCACGAACATGGCTACCTCAACTATCGGGCTGGAAAGCCAAATCAAGCCTTCCGGTGCGATCGTCGGTCTGCAGGGGCGAATGGCCGCGGTTCGGCCAGGCGTTCTCCGGGCGCGACCTGCCGTTGCCAGCCGCGCGCGCAGATGCGAGAGCCAAGGCCTTGGCGGCAGCGGGTTGGGGAATGGCGGGCGCTACAATCTACGACGTCGCCGCCCGGGCGGGGGTCTCGATCAAGTCGGTTTCGCGCGTGCTCAACGGCGAGGCCAACGTCAGCGAGGCCTTGCGCCGGAAGGTCGAGGCCGCGGTGGCCGAACTGGGCTATCGCCGGAGCCTCTCGGCGCGCTCCCTTGCCGGGTCGGCCTCGTCGATCATCGCCGCCCTCGTCGACGCCGCCCTGACCATCGAGCACTGGCGCAGCGGACGCGGTAACGACTATCTCAGCCGCCTCGAACTCGGCCTGCTGATGGAATGCCGCCAGGCCGACCATCACCTGATGGTCGAGCTGGTCGACTACGACGCGCCGACCCTGCGCCAGAACCTGTCCAACCTGCTGTCCGCCATCCGGCCCCAGGGCGTGGTGCTGACGCCGCCCAACTCGGACAATGTGGTGGTTCTCGACGTGCTGGAGGCGATGGGCGTGCCCTATGCGCGGATCGGGCCCGAGACCGCCCCCGACCGCGGAACTCGCATCCGCATGGACGACGCGGGCGCCGCCGAGGAGATCACCGGCCACCTGCTCGACCTCGGACACGTCGACCTCGCCTACATCTCCGGCCCGGCCGCCTATTCGGCCAGTCGACTTCGGCGGACAGGGTTCGAGACGGCCCTGCGCCGCCGCGGCCTGACGCCCCGTGCGGAGTGGATGGTCGAGGGGGAGTTCACCTTCGGCTCCGGCCTTGAGGCCGCCGAGCGTCTTCTGGCCGGGCCCGGTCGCCCGACGGCGATCTTCGCCGCCAACGACGACATGGCCCTCGGCGTCCTGCAGGCCGCGGCGGCCGCGGGGCTCAGCGTGCCGCGGGATCTGTCCGTCGCCGGCTTCGACGACACCCCGAGCGCCCTGTTCAGCACGCCGCCCCTGACGACCATCAGGCATCCCGTGGCCGAGATGGCGGCGGCCGCGGCCCAGCGGCTGATTCCCGTCCTCAAGGCGCGGCTGGGGGACCTCTGCCGCGAGGACGAAGTCGTCGTCCCCCACGCCCTGGTGGTCAGGGCGTCCACCGCCCCACCGGCCGCTCGGTGACTTGACAGCGCTGTCATTCCCCTCGCTAATGGCTCCGGCTGTTGGGAGGCGGCTCGGCTCCTCCGTGCGGCCGTTGAGTCGTTCCCTGCTGGAGTCCGCCATGCGCAGCGCCGTGTCAGTCCTGGTTCTCGCGCTGGCCGCCGGAGGCGCCTGGGCGCAGACGCCGGCCGCACCGGCGAGCCCAGTCGAGGCGGCCCGCGCCGATCCCGCCAACTGGCCGCGCGCCGCATCGCCCGAGGGCTTCACAGACGCGGCCACGGAAGAGTTCATTTCAGGGCTGATCAGCCGGATGACGGTCGAGGAGAAGGTCGGCCAGCTGATCCAGGCCGACATCGCCTCCATTCGGCCCGAGGATCTGCTGACCTGGCCGATAGGCTCCATCCTGGCGGGCGGCAACTCCTCCCCCGGCGGCGACGAGCGCGCGCCCGCCCAGGCCTGGGTCGACCTCGCCCGCGCCTTCCGCGAGGCCAACGCCGCGCGGCCGGGAACGTCGGTCCCGCTGATCTACGGCATCGACGCGGTGCACGGGCACAACAACGTCGTCGGCGCCACCATCTTCCCGCACAACATCGGCCTCGGCGCCGCACGCGACCCGGACCTGATCCGCCGCATTGGCGAGGTCACGGCGCTGGAGGTGGCGGTGACCGGCGCCGACTGGACCTTCGGTCCCACCCTGGCCGTGCCCCGCGACGACCGCTGGGGCCGGACCTACGAGGGCTTCGGCGAGGACCCGGAGATCGCGCAGAGCTACGCCGGTCCCCTGACCCTCGGCCTGCAGGGGCCGATCGAGCCCGGTCGGCCGCTCCAGCCTGGCCGCATCGCCGGCTCGGCCAAGCATTTCCTCGCCGACGGCGGCACCGCCGAGGGACGCGACCAGGGCGACTTCATCGGGACCGAGCAGGAGCTCATCGACATCCACCTGAGCGGCTATCCGCAGGCGATCGACGCCGGCGTGCTGTCGGTGATGGCCAGCTTCTCCAGCTGGAACGGGGTCAAGCACTCGGGCAACCACAGCATTCTCACCGACGTCCTGCGCGGCCCGCTGGGCTTCCAGGGCTTCGTGGTTTCCGACTGGAACGCCCACGGCCAGCTGCCGGGCTGCTCGAACGAGAGCTGCCCGGACGCGGTCAACGCCGGCATCGACATGCTGATGGCCCCCGACAGCTGGAAGCCGCTGTACGAGAACACTCTCGCCCAGGTTCGTGCGGGCGAGATTTCGATGGCTCGGGTCGAGGAGGCCGTTCGCCGCATCCTGCGCGCCAAGGTCAAGGCGGGGCTCTTCGAGGACAACCGCCCGCTCGAGGGCCGCCTCGAACATCTCGGCGCTCCGGAGCACCGGGCGCTGGCCCGCGAAGCGGTGCGCAAATCGCTGGTGCTGCTGAAGAACGAGAATGGCGTCCTGCCCATCCGCGGGAACGCCCGCGTGCTGGTCGCCGGGACGGCCGCCGATGATATCGGCCAGGCCGCCGGCGGCTGGACCCTGACGTGGCAGGGCACCGGCAACACCAATGACCACTTCCCCAACGCCGACTCCATCTGGGCCGGCATCTCGCAAGCGGTGGCCGAGGCGGGCGGCGAGGCCGTGCTGAGCCCCGAGGGCGCCTACGATGTGCGCCCGGACGTGGCCGTGGTGGTCTTCGGCGAGACCCCCTACGCCGAGTTCCAGGGCGACGTGGA
>JAEZIH010000051.1 GCA_023416055.1 Pseudomonadota bacterium
GCGCACAGGCGGGCGTGCAGGGCGGCCGCGGCGGCGCGGGTCGTGGGGCGGTCGGCGGTCAGGGACTGGGCGTCGGCGAGGGCCGCATTGAGCGTGGCCGGTCCGCCGAACAGGTCGAAGCGCAGCAGGTGGATCTCGCCGGATTCGATGGCGGCGGCTGCGGTCTGGTCCGGCGTCGTCGTGTGGCGGGCCGCCTCGGACGCGCAGCGCGCGGCGCGGTCCAGACTTTCGCGTCGTCCGGTGCGGCGGGCGTGCTCGCGCCACAGGGCCGAGGCGCGCATCCAGCTGTCGAACGGGCGGCTGCACGACACCCGGCCGGCGTCGACCGCCTCGCGCCGGGCCTCGGCCTCGACCAGGTCGGCGCCGATCAGCTCCAGCCAGCCGAGGTCCTCGCTCTCGCGCGCCTTGTCGAACAGCTTCCTCAGGTCCCGGCCGAATTCGAACATGGGGTGACCTGTGCTCCGTCCCGCTTCGGGACTGACAGCCGTCCCTCTCGCTGCCTCTGCAAACGCAGCGCCGCCCATGCGGTTCGAGCGGCGCCGGTCATACTGCTGCGGGAAGGGTTCACCAGCCGGCGGACCGCAGGTAGCGGCGCTGCGCCGAATAGATGCGGGCGTCCGTGGGATCCGCCTCGCGGGCGCGCTGCAGAAAGTCGCGCGCCAGCTGCAGCTGCCGGTCCTGTTCCGCCTCGTCATAGGAATCGGCGGCGCGCCGGGTGGCGAGGTCGGCCATCAGGATCAGGCCTTCGACGTTGTCGGCCTGACGTTCGAGCGCTGCGGTCAGGGCCGTCTCCGCAGCGGCGAGGTCGCCCCAGCGCAGCTCGGCCCGCCCCGCGCCGACGAGAGCCAGCGGATCGTCGGGGAAACGCGCGGCGGCGGCCCGAAGCGTCTGCAGCAGGGCCGGGCCATCGACCTTGTCCTGATCCCAGAACCGGGCGTTCAGCGCCGGCAGCAGGACCGTCCCCGCGGCGGGGGACAGGCTGGTCACGGTGATCTCCGGCTCGATGGGCGGGATGTTGACCTTCGCATAGGTAAGGCGGCCGCGGACGTGGTCGCGGAGCGCGGCCGTAAGTTGATCCGGGGTCATGCCGAACACCGCCTGCCATGCCTCGACCGGGTCGCGGCCGCCGTTCACGGCGTTGACGTAGGCCGACAGGTTTCTCACCCGTTCCGCATCGGCGAGCAGCCAGTGGGTCAGGGCCCAGGACTGGGCGTAGAACATTCCCCGGCCGACCTCTGTGTCGATGACCAGCGAGCTCTCGGCGCGCAGGACCGTGTCCATTGGCAGCCAGCGGTTCTGCTGCAGGCTGCGCATGCGGCCGGGGCTGGGCAGGCCGAACGACGCCTCGCCCGCCTCGGTCACCGTCGCCGTGGCGAAATACTCGGCGAAGCCCTCGCTGAACCACGCCGGATAGCGGGCGTTGCCGGCCCGCGCCATGGCGTGGTGGCTGTACTCGTGCAGCAGCAGGTCGTCGCTCTCGCCCCGGACGAGGATGGCGAAGACGTCGTGCTCGCTGGTGGAATAGTAACCGCTGATGCCGCTGGGCAGGCCGGGGACGGCGACGCGCAGGGCCCGGCCGTCGCCGACGAGGTAGACGTGCAGCCTGCGCCTCTCGCCCGGCTGCGGTCCGCCCAGACGCGTCGTCAGCAGGCCGTCGAAGCGCTCAAGCCGGGCGGTATAGTCGCGCAGCGAGCGCTCGGAGCCGTCGCTGTAGACGACGAAATTCCGGCTGTCGGCCCGCCGCCACTGGGCCTGCGCCGTCGACGGCGCAAGGGCGATCAGCGCCGCGACGAGCAGAAGACGGCACACGGATGCAAGCATGGTCAGACCCCCCGATACCCCGCATCCATAAAGCCGGGATCGGAGGCGTCCGTCCACCCGTGGCGGCGCGGCCGGGCCTCTAGCCGCGCTCCTTGGTGCGGGTGAAGGCGACATTGGGGAAGCGCTCGCCGACGTAGCCGGTCTCCCAGCTGGACTTGGCGAGGAAGACGGGGTCGTCGTCGATATCGCGGGCCATCTGGGGACGGTACTTGCCCATGAAGTCCTCGAGATCGGCCTTGCCGCCGCCGATCCAGCGGGCTTCGGCGTAGGGGCTGGGTTCGAAGATGACCTCGAGGCCGTATTCCTCGCCCAGCCGGTCGGCCATGACCTCGAACTGCAGCTGGCCGACAGCGCCGACGATGAAGTCGGAGCCGATCTCCGGGCGGAACAGCTGGGTCACCCCCTCCTCGGCCAGGCCCTCCAGCGCCTTCTTCAGGTGCTTGGCCTTGAGCGGGTCCTTGACCCGCACCCGCTGGAGGATTTCCGGCGCGAAGTTGGGCAGGCCGGCGAAGCGGACCAGGCCGCTCTCCGACAGGCTGTCGCCGACGCGCAGCACGCCGTGGTTGGGAATGCCGATGACGTCGCCGGCGAAGGCGTCCTCGGCCAGCTCGCGGTCCGAGGCGAAGAACATGATAGGGGCGTTCACCGACAGCGACTTGCCGGTGTTCTGCACCTTCAGCTTCATGCCGCGGCGGAACTGGCCCGAGGCCATGCGGAACATGGCGATGCGGTCGCGGTGGTTGGGGTCCATGTTGGCCTGGACCTTGAACACGAAGCCGGTCACCTCGGCCGCGCCCGGCTCGACGGCCGTGTCGACCGGCTCGGGGGCGTTGCGGGTCTCGGGAGGCGCCTCCTTGCGGGCCTTCATCACCTTGGGGGCGGGGGCCCATTCGCCGATGGCGGCGAGCAGCTGGTCGATGCCGAAGTGGCGCAGCGCCGAGCCCCACAGCACCGGCGTCATGTGGCCCTCCAGGAAGGACTGGCGGTCGAAGGCCGGATAGCCGCCCTCGACGAGCTCCAGCGCCTCGGTCAGGGCCTCCTGCTCGCCCGCCTCGAAGAAGGCTCCGGCCTCGGCCAGCGGCAGGGGCTCCGGGTGGTCCGGGTCCTCGTCCGAACCGGGGGCCTTCTTCGCATAGGGCTGGAAGCGGCCGGTGCCGATCTCGACCATGCCGCGCAGGCGGTTCCCGCTCTCGGCCGGCCACCAGATCGGGGCGGGGTCGAGAGCCAGCCGGCTGGCGATTTCGTCCAGCAGGGCCATCGGGTCCTGGGCCTCGCGGTCCAGCTTGTTGATGAAGGTGATGATCGGGATGTCGCGCAGGCGGCAGACCTCGAACAGCTTCAGGGTCTGCGGCTCGATGCCCTTGGCGGCGTCCAGCACCATGATGGCGCAGTCGGCGGCGGTCAGGGTGCGGTAGGTGTCTTCCGAGAAGTCCTCGTGGCCCGGCGTGTCCAGCAGGTTGAACATCTTGCCGTCGTGCTCGAACGTCATCACCGACGCCGAGACCGAGATGCCGCGCTCCTTCTCGATCTTCATCCAGTCCGAGCGGGTGCGCCGGTTTTCGCCGCGCGCGCGCACCGCCCCGGCGGCGCGGATCGCCCCGCCGGCCAGCAGGATGTGCTCGGTCAGGGTGGTCTTGCCGGCGTCGGGGTGCGCGATGATGGCGAAGGTCCGCCGCCGGGCGGCCTCCTCGGGGAGGGTCAGTTTCGACATGTTCGTTCCGTTGGGCGGCGCCACCTAGCGCGTCGG
>JAEZIH010000089.1 GCA_023416055.1 Pseudomonadota bacterium
GCTGAAGGACTGCAAGCTGGTCCGCGCCAACCTCAAGCAGGCCAGCTTCCGCGGCGCCGACATGGCCGGGGCCGACCTGTCCGGGGCGGACCTCTCGGGGGCGGACCTGCGCGACGCCGTGCTGGTCGGGGCCAAGGTGGCCATGTGGCGCACCGACGGCGCCGACATGACGGGCGCCCTCACCGACGACCGCCCGGCCGGCAGCCCGGTGGACAAGATGCCCGCCGCCGAAATGCTGTCCGAACACGCCCGCTGGTGCGAGACCGGCGGCGCCGACGGCCAGCCCTCCGTATTCGATGGCGTCGACCTGCGCGCCCTGCGCTCGATCACCGGCTACAACCTGACCGCCCTGTCGGCCAAGGGGGCCGTCTTCTACGGCCTCGACATGGCCGGGGTGCAGCTCCAGGGGGCCCACCTCGAGGGCGCCGACCTGCGCTCGGTCAACCTCAAGGGCGCCGACCTGCGCGGCGCTCGCCTGACCCGCGCCCGCCTGAACGGGGCGGACCTGCGCGAGGCCCAGCTGGGGCCGTTGATGATCGCCGAGGACCGGCTGCTGCCGGCCGATCTGACCGGCGCCTGCCTGAAGGGCGCCGACCTGTCGGGGGCGGATCTGAAGCGCGCCAACCTCGCCGGCGCCGATCTCAGCCGCGCCGTGCTGCGCGGCGCCTGCCTGCGCCAGGCCGACCTGCTGGGCGCGATCACGGCCGGTGCGCGCGGCATGGAAGTCGAGCCCGCCTGACACGAAAAAGGGGCGGCGCAGGACGCCGCCCCTCGGCTTTTCCGGAGCTCCGGCCGGCTTACGCCGCCTTGCTCTTCTTGCCTTCGATCAGCTTGGAGCCGCCGCCGATCTCGATGCGGCGCGGCTTCAGGGCTTCCGGCAGCTCGCGCTGCAGTTCGATCGACAGCAGGCCGTTGACCAGGTCGGCGCTCTTCACGACGACATAGTCGGCCAGCTGGAAGCGGCGCTCGAAGTCGCGCTCCGCCAGGCCGCGATGCAGGTACTTGCGCTCGCCGCCGTCATCGTTGGCCGTCTTGCGGCCGGTGACGGTGAGCAGGTTCTCCTTGACCTCGATGTTCAGCTCGTCGGGCTTGAAGCCGGCGACCGCGATCTCGATGCGGTAGGCGTTCTCGCCCGTGGTCTCGATGTTGTACGGCGGCCAGCCGTTCTCCTGGCTGGTGCGCGCGGCGCTTTCCAGCAGGCTGGCGAGCCGGTCGAAGCCGACGGCCGAACGGTACAGCGGGGTGAAGTCATAGGTACGCATGTCATCCTCCTGAGGATCAGCAAGGTTGAGCCGCCCCTGCGTTTTGGCCCGGGACGGCGGTGGGGATCAGCCCTGACGGTCCGATGCTCGGCCCCGTCCGGTCTGGAGAACCCGGTTCCGGCGTCCTCGCTCAGGGATGTGGGTGGCCGAAATCCGCCGTCAAGGGGCGCCCGGAGCGCGCAATTGCACACGCGTCCGCATCGTGACTTGCCCGGCGCGCCCTAAGCCAGCAGGTTCGCAGGCTCACTTCCCGGAGACGACCGATGCGACTGCCCGCCCTCGCGCTGACCGCCGCCCTCGCCCTGCCGGCCATGGCCGCCGCCCAGACCTTGCCGGCCATGCCTTCTCTGGATGAGACGCCCGCCCAGCGGACCGCCCGTCGCGCCGCGATGACGCCGCCGGTTCTCCAGGAGGATGCGGCGCTCCAGTCGGCGGTGGCCTCCCCCTCGCGCCCCGCCGCCGACGTCGCCCGGGACGTCTACCGCCATCCGTTCGAGACCCTGACCTTCTGGGGCCTGATGCCGGGGATGACCGTCGTCGAGATCGAGCCCGGCCGCGCCGGCTGGTGGCGCAACATCCTCGAGCCCTACGCGGCCGCCACCGGCGGGACCTACGTCCCGGTCAACCGCCCGCTCGAGGGCATGGGCGTCGACGACGGCTCCGCCGACATGGTCGTCGTCGCCCGCGCCTTCCACAACTGGCATCGATCCGGCCGCACCGAGCCCTATCTCGCCGCCTTCTTCCGCGCCCTGAAGCCGGGCGGCGTGCTGGCGGTCGAACAGCACCGCAGCATCGAAGGTCTGAACCCCGACCAGACCGCCCCCACTGGCTACATGCCCGAAAGCCACATCATCCGGGCCGCCCAGGCCGCCGGCTTCGAGCTGGAGGGACGCAGCGAGCTGAACGCCAATCCGGCCGATACGCGCGACCATCCCTATGGCGTCTGGACCCTGCCGCCGACGCGCGTTTCGGCTCCGCGGGAAGGCAATTCGCTCGATCGCCCGACCCCGCTCACCGACGCCGAACGGGCCGCTTTCGACGCCATCGGCGAGAGCGACCGCATGACCCTGCGCTTCCGCAAGCCGGCCTGATGCGCCCGGTCGCCGCAACCGCTTTGACCCTCTCCGGGAACAGGGTTAAGCCCTTGGCCGACGGGGACGGACCGTACGGCGCGGGCGCCTCGCGGGGGACGTGAATGGCTGAACGAACTGAGGTCGGGCGATCGGGCGCCTCTCGGCGCAACCTGCTTGCCGGCGCCGCCGCCCTGGCGGTGCTGGGCGGCTGCAGCCGGGAGAAGACCGCCGAACCTCCGCCGCAGCCCGACGGCCCGCCCAAGGGCTCTCTTGAATGGTCGGTCGAGGGCCCGTGGCGCGCCCAGGATCGCCACCGCGACGTCTGGCGCCATCCGATGGAGACGCTGCGCTTCTTCGGCCTGCAGCCGCGCATGACGGTCATCGAGTTCTGGCCCGGCAGCGGCTGGTGGACCGAGATTCTCGCCCCCTACCTCGCCGAGGGCGGCGGTCGCTACATCGCCGCCGGTTTCCAGACCGGCCCCGGCGCCGACCCATCCCAGACCCGCCTGATGGCGGCCTTCGCCGAGCGCTTCACCAACGACCGCCGCCTCTACGGACAGGTCGAGCTGTCGGAGTTCGGGCCTACTTCCGGGCCCGTCGCCCCGGCCGGCACGGTCGACATGGTCCTGTTCATGCGCAACATCCACGCCTGGATGGCCGCCGGAATCGCCGAGAAAGCCTTCGCCGACGCCTACGCCGCTCTCCGTCCCGGCGGGGTCCTGGGTATCGAGCAGCATCGTCTCGAGCCGGACAAGGACCAGGACCCCACCGCCGCGAACGGTTATGTCCAGGAGGCGTTCGTCAGGCAGCTGGCCGCCGAGGCCGGCTTCGCCTTCGTCGCCTCGTCCGAGATCAACGCCAACGAAAAGGACACCAAGGATCATCCCTTCGGTGTCGAGACCCTGCCGCCCATGGGCCTGACCGCCCCGCGCGGATCGCCCCCCGATCCCGAGTTCGATCGCACCAAATACGACGAGATCGGCGAGAGCGACCGCATGACCTTGAGATTCAGGAAGCCCGAGTGAGCCGAGCCGCCGCCTACGCCGCCAATGCGCCCCTGATGGGGGTTCCCGGCGCCTCCGCCCCGCCGGGCGGGACCGGCGAATGGTTCCGCGGCGCCGGAGGCCTGCGCCTGCGCGCGGCCTTCTGGACGCCCTCGGCCCTCGCCGCCCGCAAGCCGCGCGGCACCGTCATCGTCAGCCCCGGCCGAACCGAGCCGATCGAGAAGTATTTCGAGGTCATCGGCAACTTTCTCGCCCGGGGCTGGTGCGTGCTGGCCCATGACTGGCGCGGCCAGGGCCTGTCCGCGCGCCTCCTCCCCGACCGGCTCAAGGGTCACGCCCGCGCGGTCGAGGAGTTTCTCGACGACTACGCCCGCCTCCTCGACGCCTTCGAGGACCGCGCGCCCAAGCCGTGGATCATGGTCGGCCACTCCATGGGCGCCGCCTTCAACCTGATGACCCTCCAGGCCGGCGAGGAGCGCGTCTCCGGCGCCCTGCTGACCAGTCCCATGCTGCGCATCAAGACCGGCAAGCGGTCGATGTGGTCGGTCAAGCTGGCGGTGCGCTGGAACCTGCGCCACGGCAAGGCCGGCGACTACGTCCTCGACGATCCGGACGATCCCTTCGACCACAGCTTCGACAAGGACGCCCTGACCTCGGACGAGACCCGCTACGAACAGTGGCGGCAACAGCTCTACGCCTGCCCCCACCTCGCCGTCGGCGGTCCGACCTGGGGCTGGCTGGCGGTGGCGCTGGACGCCGGCGAACGCGCCCTCAAGCCCAAGGCCCTGAAGGCCGTGCGCATCCCCGTCGCCATTGTCCAGGCCGGCGAGGACGACCGCGTCTGGAAACAGACCAACAAATGGGCCGCCCGCCGCCTCGGCCGCGGCCGCTATGTCGAGATCCCGGGCGCCAAGCACGAGGTGATCATGGAGACGGACGCCCTGCGCGGCGTCTTCCTCGACGAGTTCGACGCCATGGGTGCCTATGTCTCGCCGGTCGAGGACCTGTCCCCGGCCGCACCCGCGGAGACTTCGGCCGAGCCGTCGGCCGAGATCGCCTAGAGGGCGGCCCGCCGGAAGGCGACCAGCGCCTGGTCGCGCAGGCGGGCGTCGCCGACAGCCAGGATCTGGCCGCCGCCGTCGGGCGCCCCGCCGCGCCAGTTGGTGACCTCGCCGCCCGCCGCCTCGATCACCGGGACCAGGGCCGACCAGTCCCAGATTTTCAGCTGGCTCTCGGCCACCAGGTCGATTCGGCCGGCCGCCAGCATGGCGTAGGCGTAGGCGTCGCAGCCCAGCCGCGCCAGCCGCGCCGCCGCCCTCACCTGCGTCCAGGCCCCCAGCTCGGCGCCGTTGAACAGGTCGGGATCAGTGGTGGCGATGAGGGCGTCGTTCAGCCGGGCGCAGGTCCGCACCGCCAGCGGCGTCTCCGCCCCGCCCTTCAGCAGGCGCGCGCCCGAGGGCCCGCCCACGAACATCTCGTCCAGATAGGGCTGGCCGATCACCCCGAGCGTCGGCCGACCCTCGCTGCGCAGGGCGATCAGATTGGTCCACAGCGGCAGGCCGGCGATGAAGGCACGGGTGCCGTCGATCGGGTCCAGCACCCAGACGTGCTCCGCCTCGGGCCGGTCCTCGCCGTATTCCTCGCCGACGACGCCGTGGTCGGGATAGCGCGCCGCGATCAGCCGGCGGATCGCCGCCTCGGCCTCGCGGTCGGCCTGGGTGACCGGATCGAAACCGCCCGCCCCGCCCTTGTCGGCCTCCTCGAACGCCCCCCGGAAATACGGCAGCGACACGCGCGCAGCCTCGCGGGCCAGTTCGACGGCGAACAGTTCAAACTCGGTCATGGGGAGGGTTAGGGGCGAGAGGCGAGGTGCGAGTCAAGCTCGCGACCGAACCGCCGTCTCTCTCCCTCGACCCTTCTCAGGCCGCCTCGCCTTCCGCGTGCAGCGACTTGGCCAGGTCCAGCAGCCGGCGGCGCGGGCGCTCGCCCAGCTGGTAGTAGGCCTGGATCAGGTCGAGCGTTTCCTTGCGGGAAAACATCTCCCCGCCCTGGTTGGCGGCCTCCCGGCGCTCGATGGCCTCTTCCAGGCCGTCGTAGAAATAGCTGACCGGCGACTCCAGCGCCTCGGCCAGCTGCCACAGGCGGGCGGCCGAGATGCGGTTGGCGCCGCATTCGTACTTCTGGATCTGCTGGAAGCGGATGCCGACCTGGCTGGCCAGCTGCTGCTGGGTCAGGCCCAGCAGGCGGCGGCGGCGACGCAGACGGCGTCCGAGGTGAAGGTCGATGTCGGTGGCCATGGCCCCTGTTCCCCTTGTTGCAAACTGTCCCGATGCGGGACGGCTCGCCCTGTGAGCGGCAAGGGACGTGCCGCCTTCGCCCTGAAGGGGAGAACCGGGGAACCGCGTTCTGCAGAGCTTCCGCAACCGTTGAGCTTCCGGCGCATTAATCGCCCATCGACCATCGCTGGAAGGAGCGGACTATGAGCGGGTTTGGATGGATTGCGTGGATCGTCATCGGCATTATCGCCGGCTGGCTGGCTGAACAGATCATGGGGCGGAACCACGGCCTCCTGACCAATCTGATCGTCGGCGTCGTCGGCGCCCTGATCGGCGGCTTCCTCTACAACACCCTTCTTGGCGCCGACGCCGGCGGCAACTGGATCATCGGCATCATCGTCGCCACCGTGGGCGCGATCATCCTGCTGTTCCTGCTGGGACTGGTGCGGCGACGGGCCTGACGGCCCGACTTCGCGGCAAGCAAAAAGGGCGGCTCCGCAAGG
>JAEZIH010000165.1 GCA_023416055.1 Pseudomonadota bacterium
TCGCCTCGACCCAGACCAAGAACGAGAGCGCCGCCGAGGTGGTCGGACTGGTGCTGGCCGAGTTCGACCGGCTGGCGCGCGAACCGGTCGACGACCAGGTGGTCACCGACCGTGAGACCTTCATCACCGGCGGCTTCTCGCGTTCGCTGGAGACCACCGGCGGACTGGGGGCGCAACTCGCCAGCGCCGTGATCGACGGACTGCCGCTGTCGGAAATCGAGACCTATCCGCAGAAGATCGCGGCCACCACGCCTGACAGCCTGCGCGAGGCGGCGGCGATCGTCAGCGCCGACGACGCGGTGGTGGTCGTGGTCGGCCAGGCGGACATGTTCATCGACGACCTGCGCGCGGCGCACCCGGACGTGGTGGTCATCCCGGCGGCGGAGCTGGATCTGGACAGCCCGACGCTGGGGCTATGACGTGAATTTCCTCCCCGTTCGCCTGCGAATGGGGAGGAAAGTCGAGAGGGCGCCTACTGGAGGTGGTCAGCTCGCCCGGAACGCCCGGATCGCTTCGACCGTCTGCTTCACCTGCGCCTCGATCCCCGCCCAGTCGCCGGCGTTGACGGCGGCGTCGGTGATCAGTTTCGAGCCCATGCCGGCGGCGACGATGCCGGCGCCGAACCATTTGGCGATGGAGGCCTCGTGGGGGTCGACGCCGCCGGTGGGCATGATCTTGGTCCACGGCATCGGGCCGAGCACGGCCTTGACGAAGTCGGGGCCGCCGACGCTTGAGCCGGGGAAGAGCTTGACGATGTCGCAGCCCAGTTCGTGGGCCAGGCCGATCTCGGTGACGGAGCCGCAGCCGGGGAAGTAGGCGGTCATGCGCCGGTTGCAGACGCGGGCGACCTCCTCGACGACGCAGGGGCTGACCACGAAGCGGGCGCCGCGATTGAGGTAGAGGGCGGCCGTGCCGGCGTCGACCACCGAGCCGATGCCGAGGATGATCTCCGGGTCGGTCTTCTGCAGCTCGCGGGCGAGGTCGCCGAACAGGTCGACGGCGAAGTCGCCGCGGTTGGTGAACTCGATGGCCTTCGCCCCGCCGCGGGCGCAGGCGCGGATGACGTTGAGGCAGACCTCGCGGTCGGGATGGTAGAAGACCGGGGCCACGCCCTGGCTCTCGAGGGCGGTGAGGACGGACAGGCGATCGTGGCGCATGGGGAGCATCCTAGTCGCCGGGTCGCGGCGGTGAAACGGTCGCGCGGGGCACTTATTGTTTCGCCAGTTCGACGAGGCGCCGCACCAGCCCGCTGTCGGCATCGAACAGCGGGTCCAGCACGGTGAAGTGATTGAGGCCGGCGAGGGTTTCGTAGCGGGTCTGGGCGCCGCGGGCGCCCCAGAGGTCGGCCATCATTCGCGACTGGCGCAGGAACTCGGGGCTCTCGTCGGCGCCGATGACGCAGTCGAGGACCGTGCCGCCGGGGGTGGAGCCGTCGGGGGCGGGCCAGTGGATCGGTGACAGGGCGGCGGCCTCGGCGGCGTCGAGGCCGAGGGCCTGGTTGATCGAGGTGGGGATCAGGGGGGCGAGGTCGAAGACGCCGCTGATCGCGACGGCGGCGGAGGCGCGACCCTCGCTGAGCATGCAGGCCGCCATGTGGCCGCCGGCGGAGTGGCCGAAGACCAGCGGGCGGACGCCGCTGCGCGCGCGGACCAGCTGCACCGCCTCGCGCACCTGCGACAGGATGCGGCCGAGGCGGACCGCGGGGGCGAGGTCGTAGGAAGGGACGGCGAGACTGACGCCGTGCTGCAGCAGGACGGGAGCGAGACCCGAGAACCAGTCCTTGTCCAGCGCCTGCCAGTAGCCGCCGTGCAGGAAGACGGCGATCGGGGCGTCGGGGCCGGCGGAGAACAGGTCCATGACCTCGCGCTCGCCGGGGCCGTAGGCGAGGGTTGCGGGCGGATGGGCGGCGCGGGCGGCCTCGGCCGCGTCGCGCCAGCGCTGCATCACCGCCGGATGGTCGGGGACGCGGGCGCGGTTGTTGTATTCGGCTTCGAGGTCCACGGGCGGGGGCTTAGGGGCTTAGGGCTTAGGGAGGTTGTGGAGTGGGGTGGTAGGCGAACGCGGCAGCGCCTAAGACCTAAGCCCTAAGACCCAAGCCCTTGCGCGGAGCGCCCCAGCCATGATGACCGCCATCTTCGTCTTCATCAAATGCGAGCTGGGGCACGCCAACGACGTGGCGGCGGACATCGTCGACAATGTCGAGCACGTGTCGGAGGTCTATTCGACCTCGGGCCAGTACGATCTGCTGGCCAAGTTCCAGCTGCCGAAGGAGATGGACATCGGCACCTTCGTGACGCGCTCGGTGCAGACCCGGCCGCACATCCGCGACACCTTCACGGTGATCACGTTTTCGCCCTTCCTGCCTTCCCGGTAGGCCGCCCGCAGCCCCTCCACCGCTTCGCGGTCCCCCTCCCCATCGCTGCGCGACGGGGAGGAGACCCTGACGCTACGTCACGCGTGAATCGCTGCTAACGTCGCGGGACGGAGGCTGCGATGAGCGATCTTGAGACCTTCCGCGCGGAGACGCGGGCCTGGCTGGAGGAGAACTGTCCGCCGGAGGTGCGGGGGCCGGTGCGGTCCGAGGCCGACATGATCTGGGGCGGGCGCAACGCCGTCTTCGCCACCGAAGGGCACCGGCTGTGGCTGGAGCGGATGGGGGCGAAGGGCTGGACGGCGCCGGAGTGGCCGAAGGCCTACGGCGGCGGCGGGCTGAGCCGCGAGGAGGCCAAGGTGCTGGCCTCGGAACTGCGCCGCATCAAGGCGCAGCCGGCGCTGAACAGTTTCGGCGTCTGGATGCTGGGCCCGGCCCTGCTGCAGTTCGGGACCGAGGAGCAGAAGCAGCGCTTCCTGCCGCCGATCGTGCGCGGCGAGATTCGCTGGTGCCAGGGCTATTCCGAGCCGGGGGCGGGGTCGGACCTGGCCTCGATCCAGACCCGGGCCGAGGACCATGGCGACCACTGGATCGTCAACGGCCAGAAGGTGTGGACTTCCTACGCCGACAAGGCCGACTGGATCTTCTGCCTCGTGCGCACCGACCCCGAGGCGCCCAAGCATCTGGGCATCTCCTTCGTCCTGTTCGACATGGCGACGCCGGGGGTGAGCACCCGGCCGATCACCCTGATCTCGGGCAAGAGCCCGTTCTGCGAGACCTTCTTCGACAATGTGCGGGTCGAGAAGGCGAACCTGGTCGGGACGCTGAACCGCGGCTGGGACGTGGCCAAGGCCCTGCTGGCGCACGAGCGGACCATGATCGGGGCCATGGGCGAGCACATGGGCGGGCGGCCGGTCGGTCAGGTTGCGGCGGACGCGCTGGGGCTGGACGCCGACGGCCGGCTGGACGAGCCGATGCTGCGGGCGCGGATCGCGGAGCTGGAGGTCGACGCGGCGGCCTTCCGGCTGGCCATGGAGCGGACCGGCGACCTGCACAAGGCGCGGCAGGCGCATCCGGCCCTGGCCTCGATGCTGAAATACTACGGCTCGGAACTGAACAAGCGGCGCCACGAGCTGCTGATGGCGGCGGGCGGGTTCGACGCTCTGGAGTGGGAGGGCGAGCGGTCGCGCGACGGCGCCGCGGCCCGCGACTGGCTGCGCACCAAGGCCAACTCCATCGAGGGCGGGACCAGCGAGATCCAGCTCAACATCATCGCCAAACACCTGCTGCGCCTGCCGGGAGCCTGATCCATGCCCCTGATCCTGACCGAAGAGCAGACCATGCTGAAGGAGGCCGCGGACGGCTTCCTGAACGAGCACGCGCCGATCGCGCACCTGAGGAAGCTGAGGGACAGCCGCGACCCGGACGGGGTGTCGCGCGAGCTGTGGCGGGCGTTCGGGGAGATGGGCTTCGCCGGGGTGCTTGTCCCGGAGGCGCACGGGGGCTCGGGCCTGGGCGCGGTCGAGGCCGGAGTGGTGGCCGAGGCGCTGGGGCGGACGCTGACGCCGTCCCCGTTCATGGGGTCGGCCGTGCTGGCGGCGACGGTGCTGAAGGGCGGCTCGGAGGCGCAGCAGGGCGAGTGGCTGCCGAAGATCGCGGCGGGCGAGGCGATCGTGGCGCTGGCCGTCGACGAGGGGGCCAAGCATGCGCCGGCGCGGATCGCTGCGACGGCCGAGCGGTCGGGCAACGGCTTCCGGCTGAACGGGGCCAAGGCCATGGTGCTGGACGGCCACGTGGCCGACGCCCTGATCGTGGCGGCGCGGACCGAGGACGGTTTGACCCTCTTCCTCGTCGACCCGAAGACGGCCGGGGTCGAGGTCGAGCGGACGGTGATGGTCGACGCCCACAATGCGGCGCGGGTGACGCTGACCGACGTGGAGGTGGACGCAGACGCGGTGATCGGCGCCGTCGACGGCGGCGAGGCTCTGCTGGAAGGGGCGCTGGACCTCGGCCGGGCCTGCGCGGCCGCATCGCTGACCGGGGCGGGCGACGAGGCCTTTCGCATCACGCTGGAGTATCTGCGGACGCGGCAGCAGTTCGGGAAGTTCATCGGCGAGTTCCAGGCGCTGCAGCACCGGGCGGCGCATCTGTTCACCGAGCTGGAGATCGCCAGGGCGGCGGTGCTGGGGGCGCTTCAGGCGCTGGACGCCGGGCGCGAGGACGCCGCGCTCGCCGTGTCGGTGGCCAAGGCCAAGGCGAGCCGGGTCGCGGAGCTGGCTGTGCAGGAGGCGGTGCAGATGCACGGCGGCGTCGGCATGACCGACGAGTTCGACGTCGGCCTCTATATGAAGCGCGTCCGGGTGCTGAACGAAGTGCTGGGCGACGCCGGCTTCCACCAGGAGCGGCTGGCGCGGGCCCAGGGGTTCTGAACGGCTAAGGTATATCCCGGGGTGGCGGGGTCTTCCGGGCGGGGCTAAATCTCGGCCACGGGAGACAAACGCACATGACGACGCGAGCCAACGCGCCTGCCTACATGCCGGGGTTCGGCAACCACTTCTCGACCGAGGCCGTCGAAGGGGCGCTGCCGGAAGGGCGCAACTCGCCGCAGCGGCATGCGCTGGGGCTATACGCCGAACAGCTGTCGGGGACGGCGTTCACGGCGCCGCGGAGCGAGAACCGGCGCAGCTGGCTGTACCGGCTGCGGCCCTCGGCGCAGCACCCGGCGTACAAGCCCTTCGCCCAAGGGCGGGTGCGGTCGGGACCGTTCACCGAGGCGCCGCCCAGCCCGAACCGGATGCGCTGGGATCCGCTGCCGATGCCGGCCGAACCGACCGACTGGGTCGAGGGCCTGGTCACCTACGGCGGCAACGGCGATCCCGAGGCGGGCGCCGGTACGGGCATCCACCTGTACGCCGCCAACCGCTCGATGACGGACCGGGTCTTCTACTGCGCCGACGGGGAGCTGCTGATCGCCCCGCAGATGGGACAGCACATCTTTGTCACGGAGATGGGACGCATCGACGCCCGGCCCGGCGAGATCGTCGTCATCCCGCGGGGCGTGCGTTTCCGGGTCGAGTGCGAGGGCGAGATCCGCGGCTATGTCTGCGAGAACTATGGGGCCCTGTTCCGCCTGCCGGATCTGGGGCCGATCGGCTCGAACGGCCTGGCCAATCCGCGCGATTTCGAGAGCCCCGTCGCCTGGTACGAGGACGTGGATCGGCCGACGGAGTGCGTGCAGAAGTTCGGCGGCCGGCTGTGGACGACGACCTTCAACCACAGCCCGCTGGACGTGGTCGGCTGGCACGGGAACTACGCCCCGTACAAGTACGACACCGCGAAGTTCAACACGATCGGGACGGTCAGCTACGACCACCCGGACCCGTCGATCTTCACCGTCCTGACCTCGCCCTCGGACACGCCGGGCACGGCCAACTGCGACTTCGTCATCTTCCCGCCGCGCTGGATGGTGGCCGAGGACACCTTCCGGCCGCCGTGGTTCCACCGCAACGTGATGAGCGAGTTCATGGGCCTGGTGTTCGGGG
>JAEZIH010000096.1 GCA_023416055.1 Pseudomonadota bacterium
CCATCAGATGGCGGGTCGGACGGCGGATCGGACGGCGGAGGTGTCGCGGCGGCTGGTCACGGCCGGGCTCGCCCTCCTGGCGGCGGCGCCCGCCGTCCGGGTTGCGGCCGGGCCGGCCCGGGCCGGCCCGGCGATCAGACACAGGGCGACGGCGGCTACGGCTGCGGCGGTTCTGGACACGGCGGCGCTCCCTTGCGCCCCCGCCGCCGGAGGCCGGAGGCGGGGGTTCGATGACCGTTTGTGGTGCGAGCGGCGGGGCTCGAACCCGCATGACCGAAGTCGGGGGATTTTAAGTCCCCTGCGTCTACCAGTTTCGCCACGCTCGCGGACGAATCTCAGTGGGCCGACGCCTCCGCCGGCCGCATGGCGCGGAAGTCGACGTCGGAATCGGCGATCAGGTACACCAGCGCGGCCCAGGCGGCGACGTTCTGGCTCAGCTGCTCCGGATCGATCTTGTCGAGGGTGTCGTCAGCGGTGTGGTGCAGGTCGAAATAGCGTGTGCCGTCCTGGTTCAGCCCGAACACCGGCACCCCGGCCCCGGCCAGCGGCCCGACGTCGGCGCCGCCGTGGAGCTCGGGGCGCGGCGAAGGCAGAACCCCGATCGGATACAGCACCTTTGCCGCGGCCCGCGCGAAGTCCGAGTTCTGCGCCCCGGGCGGCAGGCCCAGCGAGTAGATCCTGTCGGCGCCGAAGTCGCTCTCGCCGGCGATGATGTGCTTCCCGACCGCGTCGCCGATGCCTCGCAGATAGGCCCCGCCGCCGTTGCCCAGATTGTTCGGCTGGTCGACCTCCTCCGATCCGTACAGCACCACGCGGATCGTCCGCGCCGGCCGGCGACCGGACTCCGCAATGGCCTTGGCCGCGGCCAGGGTGATGCCGCCGCCCGCCCCGTCGTCGATGGCGCCCGTGCCCAGGTCCCAGCTGTCCATGTGCGAGCCCAGCACGATCACCTCGTCCGGCCGCGAGGCGCCGGGGATGTCGCCAATGACGTTCTGCGAGACGGTTTCGTAGGTGTGGGCGGTCGACGACAGGCTCAGCCGCACCGTCTCGCCCATGTCGATCAGCCGCGACAGCTGGTCGGCGTCCGGCGCCGCGAGGGTGAAGCCGGGGATCGGCACGCGGCCGTCGACGTAGCGGGTCGTGCCGGTGTGGGGCATGCGATGCTCGTCGGATCCCACCGAGCGCATGATGAAGGCCGCCGCGCCCTTGGCCGCCGCCGCGCCCGGACCCGCGCCGCGGATGCGGGTCAGCGGACCGTAGCCCGAGCCGTCCTGCATGCGGATCAGTTGGCCGGCGTCGACATAGGCGATCTTGCCCCTCAGCGATCCGTCGGGGGCCGCGTTCAGGTCCTCCAGCGTCTCGAAGCGCACGACCTCGGCCTCGATCACGCCGTCGGTGCCGGGCGAATGGCCCAGGGCGGCGGCCACCAGCCGCTGCGGACGGGCGCCGACGATGGCCACGCTCTCCTCGCCCCGCTCCCAACCGACCAGCGGGAACTGCTCGATGCGCACGTTGCGGAAGCCGTGAGCGCGCATGTAGTCGGCCGCCCAGGCCGCGGCGTCCTGCTCGGATTTCGATCCGGCCGGCCGCGCCCCGAAGCGGGTGGTCAGCTGGGTGACGTAGTCGAGGGCGATGTTCTCCGCCATCGCCGCGTCGCGGATGCGCTCGGCTCGCTGGATGGTGGCGGCGTCCTGCGCCAGGGCCGGGCCGGCCAGGCTCAGGGCCAGGGCGGTGGCGGCGAGAAGTCGGGCGGTCATGGACATCGGCGGCTCCGGGACTCGAAAGAGCCCGGACCCTAGACCGCGCCTGCCGGGGCGAGAAGCGCTCTCCGGTCGAGTCTTGTCAGCCGACCGACAAGCGGACCTATTCGCCCTTGATGTAGGGCTCGACCGTGCCTTGCAGCTTGATGGTCAGGGCCTTGCCGCGGCGGTCGACGCGATTGCCGACGGCCAGGCGCACCCAGCCTTCCGAGACGCAGTATTCCTCGACGTTGGTCTTGTCCTCGCCCTTGAAGCGCACGCCCACGCCCTGCGCCAGCAGGTCGGCGTCGTGGAACGGGCTGTCGGGATCGACGGACAGGCGGTCGGGAAGGTCGGTCATGGTCAGGCTCGGCTCGTGAACAGGCCGCGCCTTTAGCCGAGGACGGCCCGACCTCCAAGAGAGCTTGACCTGACCCGGCGTCAACCGTCTAGGTTAGTTGCGAATAACTACGGACCTATGATGAGCGAGCTCACCACCCGCGACTTCACCGCCCCCGCCGCCGACGGCTTTCCGCTGTCGATGCGTCTGGTCGCCCCTGCAGCCCCCGTCGCCGCCGTCCAGGTCAGCTCCGGCACCGGCTTCCCCAAGGGTTTCTACGATCGCTTCGCCCGCCATCTGGCCGGCAGGGGCGCCGCCGTCCTGACCTACGACTTTCGCGGTATCGCCGGCTCCCGACCGGAAGATCTCGCCGCCATGGAGATGGACTATCCCGACTGGGGCCGTCTCGACATGCCGGCCGGGCTGGAGGCCCTGATCGAGGCCGCGCCCGGCCTGCCGGTGGTCCACGTCGGCCACAGCGTCGGCGGCCACTTCCTCGGCTTCATGCCCAACCACCATCGCATCGCCCGCCACGCCTTCGTCTCGGTCGGCAGCGGCTGGTGGGGCGGCCACCACCGCGCCTACAACCCGCTGGAGCTGTTCTTCTGGTACGTCTACGGCCCGTACAGCCTGGCCCGCCGCGGCTACATCAGGGGCGGCGGGCTTTGGGCCGGGACCGACCTGCCGCGTGGCGTGTTCGAGACGTGGAAACGCTGGTGCCACGACCGCGACTACTTCCTGCCGGAGCTGCAGGACCGCCTGCGGCCCCACCATTTCGACGAGGTGACCGCCCCGATCCGCTCGTGGCTGTTCACCGACGATCCGATCGCCACCCCCGCGGCGTCAGAGAGCCTGCTCCGCGTCTATCCGTCCGCGCCGAAGGAGACCGTGCTGCGCCGCCCCGTCGACTACGGCGTCCGCCGCATCGGCCACGAGGGCGCCTTCCGACGCGGCATGGAGCCGCTCTGGAACGAGATCGCCGACTGGCTGCTTGAACCTGCGTCGGCGCGGCATAGGTAAGCCGCCCCCAAGCCTCCGGAGCCCGCCATGTCCGACCAGCCCGCGATCACCGTCGACGGAAACCGCATTCCCCTGCTCGGCTTCGGCACCTGGATGCTCGAGCCCGACGACGCCCGCCGCATGGTCGCCGCGGCGCTGCGCATCGGCTACCGCCACATCGACACCGCCTGGATTTACAGGAACGAGAAGGCTGTCGGCGACGGCATTCGCGACGCCATCGAGGCCGGCCACGTCGCCCGTCACGACGTCTGGCTGACCACCAAGATCTGGGTGGACCACTTCCACCGCGACAGCCTGCTGAAGCAGGCCGAGGAATCGGCGGCCAGCCTCGGCTTCACCCCCGACCTTCTGCTGCTGCATTGGCCCAAGCCCCAGCCGTCTTTCGAGGAAACCCTCGGCGCTCTCAACGAAGCGAAGGCGCGCGGCCTGACCCGCGCCATCGGCCTGTCCAACTTCCCCTCGGCCGAGTTCCGCCAGGCGCAGGCCCTGTCCCCGGCCCGGCTGGTCACCAACCAGGTCGAGTACCACCCCTACCTCAAGCTCTCGTCGCTCAAGGCCACGGCGCGCGAACTCGGCTCGTCGATCACGGCCTGGTCGCCGCTGGCCCAGGGCAAGGTCGCCGACGATCCCACGCTCAGGGAAATCGCCGCCGCCCACGGCAAGACGCCGGGTCAGGTCACCCTGCGCTGGCTGATCCAGCAGGACGTCGTCGCCATCCCCCGCACGGCGAAGGAGTCGCGCGCCGCCGAGAATTTCGACATCTTCGATTTCGAGCTCTCGGCCGAGGAGATGGACCGCATCCACGCCCTCGCCCGTCCCGGCGGCCGTCTTGGCGACTGGATTGATCCCGCCTTCCAATGGGATCAGGAATGGAGCTGAGGCGCGGCCGCTGACCGCGCGAGCGGGAGACCGCCCATGGGTTCGGTCCACGGCTTTCCGGGCGTCGACCCGCTGGACGCAGCGGTCGGCGTTCGCCTGAGGCGCTGGCGCGAGGCCCGTGGCCTGTCTCTCGACGATCTCGCCGAGGCGGCGCACACCCCCGCCGAGGACCTGCGCCGCGCCGAGGCCGGCCGCGGCCACCTCGACTCCGCCGCCATCGGCGCCGTCACCGCCGCCCTGCACCTGCCCCTGTGGGCCCTCGTCTCCGACACGCGCGCCTACTGACCGCAGGTGACAGGCGGCGCGGCCCCGCCTAAGCCTCGCCGCATGGCCTACCGATCCCTTCGCGACTTCATCGAGCAGCTGGAAGCCCAGGGCGAGCTGGTCCGCGTCTCCGAACCCGTCTCCACCCATCTGGAGATGACCGAGATCCAGACTCGGCTGCTGCGCAACGGCGGCCCGGCGGTGCTGTTCGAGAAGCCGGTCATGCCCGACGGTTCGATCAGCCCCATCCCCTGTCTGGCCAATCTGTTCGGCACGGTGAAACGCGTCGCCATGGGCGTCACCCTCGGCAAGAAATCACGCACCACTGCGAGCGAACTGCGCGAGGTTGGAAACCTCCTCGCGGAGCTTCGATCTCCATCTCCGCCGCGCGACATGGGCCAGGCGCTGGAGATGCTGCCCATGGTCCAGACGGCCATGACCATGCGGCCGAAGACGGTCAAATCCGCCCCGGTCCAGCAGGTCGTGCTCAAGGGCGACGACATCGACCTGACGAAGCTGCCCGTTCAGGGCTGCTGGCCCGGCGAGCCCGCGCCCCTGATCACCTGGGGCCTGGTCGTCACCAAGGGCCCCTCCGACGCCCGCGAGGACGACTTCAACCTCGGCATCTACCGCATGCAGGTGCTCGGCAAGGACAGGGCCATCATGCGCTGGCTGGCCCACCGCGGCGGGGCCCAGCACTACGCCCGTCACCGCAAGGCGCGGCCGACCGAGCCCCTGCCCTGCGCCGTCGTTCTCGGCGCCGATCCGGGCACCATCCTGGCCGCCGTCACGCCCGTCCCCGACACCCTCAGCGAATACCAGTTCGCCGGTCTGTTGCGCGGGGCCAAGGCCGAGCTGGTCCCGTGCAAGACCGTACCGCTGATGATCCCTGCCCAGGCCGAGATCGTGCTCGAGGGCCACGTCCTGCTCGACGAGCACGCGCCCGAGGGGCCCTACGGCGACCACACCGGCTACTACAACTCGGTCGAGACCTTTCCGGTCTTCCAGGTCAGCGCCATCACCATGCGCCGCGACCCGATCTACCTGACCACCTTCACCGGCCGCCCGCCGGACGAGCCCTCGGTGCTGGGCGAGGCGCTGAACGAGGTCTTCATCCCCCTGCTGCAGCAGCAGTTCCCCGAGATCGTCGACTTCTGGCTGCCGCCCGAGGGCTGCAGCTACCGCATCGCCGTCGTGTCGATGAAGAAGGCCTACCCCGGCCACGCCAAGCGCGTCATGCTCGGCGTGTGGAGCTACCTCCGCCAATTCATGTACACCAAGTGGGTCATCGTCGTTGACCACGACATCGACGCCCGCGACTGGAAGCAGGTCATGTGGGCCATCTCCACCAAGATGGACCCGGCCCGCGACATCACCGTGATCGAAAACACTCCGATCGATTACCTCGACTTCGCCAGCCCCGAGAGCGGCCTGGGCTCCAAGATCGGCCTCGACGCCACCGACAAGTGGCCGCCGGAGACGAAGCGGGAATGGGGCGAGGAGATTCGGATGGAGCCGGAGGTGATCGACCGAGTGAGCGAAATGTGGGATCGCCTGCGCCTGCCGGGCGATGGATCACCCATCTGGAAGTAGCGCTCGCAGAACAACGAACGGCGAAATGTGTCCGAAACAGTCTTTGCACATGACGGTTTCGTAATCTACAAGGAGGCGGTTGTTCCTCCCGAGGTTTCGTCTGATGAAACACGTCCTTGTCGCCGTGCTGGCTCTTGCAGTGTCGGCGCCCGTTGTCAGCATCCCCACGTCTTCGGAAGCCCAGGTCCGCACCGGACGCGGCGCGGCCCTGCGCCGCCCGCCCCGTCCGGCCCTTACCGAGCGCGAGCTCGACCGGCTCTACGCCGCTGAGGACCTCGTCATGGAAATGGACAACCAGATCGCCGCCATCCAGCAGGCGGGGGAAGACCAGGGCGGTCTCAGCGAAGAACAGCGCCGCGAAATCGCCGCGCTCACCGCTCGCCGCGACGAGGCCCAGCGGACCATCGACCGGCTGGAAGCCAAGCGGAACCGCTAGGCCTCCCTACGGGCGGCCGCGCCGGACTTGCGTTGCGCAGGCGGACGGCGGATGAGAAGGGCATGCGTCCCGCCCTCATCCTCGCCGCCGTCGCGGCGTTTGCATCGAATCCCGTCATGTCCCAGTCCGTCCCGAACTCCGCGCCCTGGGACCAGCCCTTCCTGCCCCCCGTCCCGCAGTGGGACGGGGGCAGCCGCGCCCTGCTGCGTGATGCCTCCGACCCGTGGGTGACCGCCTTCGAGGCCGACGCCGAGCACGATTTCAGCCCGAACTACGTCGACACCCGCGCCTGGTTCGACCGGCTGGACGCGGCCTCCGAACTGATCCGCATCGAACAGTTCGGCGTCTCACCCGAGGGCCGGCCGATCTACGCCGTCATCGCCTCGAAGGACGGCGCCCGGTTCGATCCGGCCAAGCCTGTGCTGCTTGCCCAGGCCGGGATCCACCCGGGCGAGATCGACGGCAAGGACGCGGGCATGATGCTGCTCCGCGACATCGCCTTCTACGGCAAGGACGACCTGCTCGATGGCGCCAACCTGATCCTGATCCCCATCCTCTCGGTCGACGGCCACGAGCGCGCCTCTGCCTACAGCCGGCCTAACCAGCGCGGTCCGCGGATCCAGGGCTGGCGCAACACCGCGACGAACCAGAACCTCAACCGGGACTACCTCAAGCTCGACCAAGCCGAGATGCGCGCCGTCCGCGGCCTGATCCTCAAGTACCGTCCCGACCTCTACGTCGACATCCACGTCACCGACGGCATGGACTACCAGTACGACGTAACCTACGGATACAACGGCGAAAACGGCGTCTGGTCGCGCTCGCCCGCGACGGCCGCCTGGCTGGACGCGAACTTCAAGCCGGCCATCAACGCCGCCCTGGAGGCCCAGGGCCACATACCGGGCGAACTGGTCTTCGGCGTCGACGACTCCAACCCCAAGGCCGGCCTGTCCGACGGCGGCCTTGGCGAGCGCTTCTCCAACGGCTGGGGCTCGGCCGCCCACGTGCCGACCATCCTGATCGAGAACCACAGCCTCAAGCCGCACGAGCAGCGCGTACTGGGGACCTATGTCTTCCTCGAACAGGCCCTGCGCCTGTTGGCCGACCAAGGCTCGGGCCTGCGCGCCGCCGTCGCCGAGGACAGCGCCCTGCGCCCGGCGGAAATCCCCACCAACTTCGTCGCCGTCGACCAGCCGACCGCGACCCGCGCCTTCAAGGGCATCCGCTACGAGATGTACGACAGCCCCGCCTCCGGCCGTCAGGAGGTCCGCTGGCTGGGCGAGCCGGACCCCGAGCCGTGGCAGTTGCCCTTCTACGGCTCGCGCCCGACCCTGACCCTGCGCCGCCCCGAGGCCTACTGGGTCCCGGCTCATCGCGCCGACGTCATCGAGCGCCTGCGCGCCCACGGGGTGGAGATGGAAATTCTCGACGCCCCCCGCACGGTCGCGGTCGAGATGCTCCGCCTCGATGATCCGAGGCTGTCGACCCGCGCCAACGAGGGCCACGTGCCGGTCACCGTCACTTCGGTGACCCCCGAGCGCCGCGACTGGACGTTCCAGCCGGGCTCGGCCCGCGTGCCGACCGACCAGACCCTCGGCGATGTCGTCGTCCTGTTGCTCGAGCCGCAGTCCTCCGAGAGCCTGTTCGCCTGGGGCCTCTTCCCCGAGGTGCTCAGCCGCGTCGAATACATCGA
>JAEZIH010000191.1 GCA_023416055.1 Pseudomonadota bacterium
GCATGGGCGGGCGGGGCCGGCGGCGATGGCGGCGCCTTGGCGGTCAGGGCGAACGGAGGGACGGGCGGCGTGGCCGCGGCTGGTCAGCCAGGCGCAGGCTCTCCCCTGCCCGAACTCCACTGGGCCGGCGGCGGCGGCGGGGGCGGCGGTGCGAACGGTTCCGGAACTGGATATCCCGGAGGCGACGGCGGGGCTGCGGGCGGCGGAGGCGGAGGCGGGGGAGCCGGCGTCGCGGCCGGCGGCGCAGGCGGGGCCGGAGCTTCCGGGCGTGTCTCGCTGATCGCGCAGGGATGACCGCCATGACCCGACGCATTCCTGTCGAGGACGCGATCCTCGAACCCGAAGCCTGGGAGGCGCCCGAGCGCCTGACCAGCGACGACCTCTACTTCGTGGCGGGTGGCGATCACCGCCAGGGCCACAGCTCGTTCGAGGACCGGGAGGACGACCGATGACACGTCAATCCGATGCGGCTCCGCCTACTGTTACGCCGCCTTCGCCCATGGCGGAGGGGCGCTGGCTGTGGCGCCGGCTCTATGTGTTCGCCAGCACGGGCGCGGCGTGGCTCCTGCTCGACCGGCTGATCGCCCTGACGCCGCCGGAGGCCGCCCTGCCGCTGGCGCGAGCCCTGATGGCCCTGTTGGCGCTCACCATGATTCTCTATCTTGTGGCCCCCACGGCGCAGCAGCTGATCGCCAGCCTGCGCGCGCTGCGGCCGCCTCTCGGCAGGGAGGACCGGTAATGGGATACGCTTTCTCGTCCCGATCGCTGCAGCGTCTCGAAGGCGTCCATCCGCGGCTGGTGGCCCTGGCCCGGGAAGCGATCGCCCTCAGTCCGGTCGATTTCATGATCACCGAGGGCCTGCGCAGCCGCGCCCGGCAGGCCGCGCTGGTCAAGGCCGGCGCCAGCCGCACGTCGCGGTCGCGGCATCTGACCGGCCACGCCATCGACGTCGCCGCCCTCGTGGACGGCCAGGTCCGCTGGGACTGGCCGCTGTATCCGCGCATCGCGGCGGCCTTCAAGGCGGCCGCGGCGCGGCAGGGCGCCGCGATTGTCTGGGGCGGCGACTGGCCGACCCTGCGCGACGGCCCGCACTTCGAACTCGACCGGAAGGCCTTTCCATGAGTCCGCGCCCTTGGCTCCGCGCATTGGGACCGGTCGGCCTGACGACGGCCGGCCTGTTCGTTGTCGTCCTTCTGCTCGTGCTCGGACGCGGCCTCGGCCTGCGCTGGGATCCGTTCGATCTCGGCGCCCGGCGGCTGGAGGCGGCGGAACAGCGCGCCGAAGCCGCAACCGCCGACGCCTCTGCGCGAAGGCTCGAGGTGGAGGGCGCAATCGATCAGGCCCGCCGCGTGGACCTTCACCATCAACAGTCCGTGGAACTGGCGCGGGTCACCGCCGCCGCGGACGCCGAATCCAGAAAGGCTGATGACGCCGATGTCCCGCTTGATCCCGCCCGCACTGCTCGTCTGCGCGCTCACGACGGCGAACTGTGCCGCCTCGCCCCTGACATCTGCGGCGCCGCCGCGCCTGACGCTGCCAAGGGAGGCGGTGAACCCCTGCCGGCTGGACCGGTTGCCTGAGGCGCCCACTCTCGCCGATCTGGAATCCTCCTACATGGCGCGGGGCCTTGCGCTGGCGGAGTGCGACGCGGCGCGCCGCCTGGCTGTGGAGACGCTGCTCGCGGAACGGGCGCTGCAGGACCGCTGGCGCGGCCCCTAGCGGCGGCGCCCGGCAGAATTTGCAGCCCGCCCGGCAGATCCTGCCTGCACCCCGGCAGAAACGACCCGGTGGTAGTCGTGCTTAACAGGAACTAACGCAGGAAAAACAACGATCGGCGGTCTGGCACGACCGAATGGCAAATGGTCCCGTCCTTGCTGCGGACCCTGTCGAGCAAAATGCTCCCGGCAGCCAAAATGGCGTCGGACACCTTGAAAGAAGGACTACGTGCCATGGCGCTGAACAGCGTTAACACGAACGTGGGCGCGATGATCGCCCTCCAGAACCTGTCGGTCACGAACAGTGAACTGCAGACGGTTCAAAACCGCATCAACACCGGCAAGGTCGTCTCGTCCGCCAAGGACAACGGCGCCATCTTCGCCATCGCCCAGGGCCAACGCGCCGAACTGGGCGCGCTGAACGCGGTCAAGGACAGCCTCAACCGCGGCCAGTCGGCCGTGGATGTGGCGCTTTCGGCCGGCGAGTCGGTCTCCGACCTGCTCACCCAGCTGAAGGAAAAGGCCCTCGCCGCGACCGACACCAGCCTGACCTCGTCGGCTCGTTCGGCCCTGAACGAGGACTTCAAGGCCATCCGCGACCAGATCGCCACCGTGGTCACGAACGCCAAGTTCAATGGCGTCAACCTGCTGGACGGCTCGACCGGCACCAACGGTTACAAGGCCTTGGCCAACACCGCTGGCAGCACCATCAAGGCGGCGGGTGAAAACCTGACCCTTGGCGGCGGCAATGTCACGGTCGGCGCCGCCACCACCATCGGCACCTCGACCCTGGCCAACACGGCCCTGGGCCTGGTCAACACCTCGATCGACAACGTCTCGGCCGCCCTGGCGCGTCTGGGCACGGCGTCGAAGGCGTTCGGCACGCACCTGACCTTCGTCGGGAAGCTGCAGGACACCATCGAGTCCGGCATCGGCAACATGGTCGACGCCGACCTGGCCAAGGAAAGCGCGCGGCTGCAGGCCCTGCAAACCAAGCAACAGCTGGGTGTGCAGGCGCTGTCGATCGCCAACTCCTCGACCTCCATCCTGCTCGGACTGTTCCGCTAAGGATCGACCGGAAGGGCGGGGCCTCGCGC
>JAEZIH010000193.1 GCA_023416055.1 Pseudomonadota bacterium
AGGCCAGCTCCGGCGCCGGCCAGAACAGGGTCTCGCGGGCCCACCAGGCGCCGCCGACGACGGCGGCCAGGCCCGTGGCGCGGATCAACAGGTTGCGACGGTTCATGCCCGACGAACATGGCGCGGCCCCGCCCGCGGCGCCAGCGTCGCCGTCGTCACGCCCCTCGCGTTCCGAACGGAACCACCCTGTTGGCCGGGTCGTGGCCGATGTCGGCGGGGCCGAGATAGGGAATGCCCGACCGCGCGCACCAGTCCTGCACGATCTCCTCGGCCGTCATGCCGAACTCGGGGTCGTTCTCCACCACCTCGGACACGCGCCCCAGCCGGATGCCCGCGACCCGCCTGATCGAGGCCTGGCCGGTCAGGTGGAACATCATCCGGTCGACCCGGTACAGCGGCTCGCAAACCTCCTCCAGCATCAGCACATGACCCGTCAGGTCCGGCTCCAGCTCCGTGCCCACGAGCGCGTCGATGATGCTCAGGTTGAAGGCCGCGGCCGGCCGCGGATCGTCGTGCAGGCTCGGCTCCCACGAGCCGGGATCCCCGCGCGTCAGCCAGGCCATGGCCCGAAAGCCGGCCTCGTCCCCGCGCAGGGCGTCCGACGCCATCGGCCCGTGCGCCACGTGCGGGAACCCCGCCCTGTAGAGCGCCGCCAGCAGCGTGCCCGCATCCGAATAGCCCAGATACCGCTTGGCGCGCGCCGCCCCGACCAGCTGCGGCAGAACCGTCTCGGCGATACGGCACGAGCCGTAGCCGCCGCGCGCGAACCAGATGGCGTCGATGGCGGGATCATTGGCGAACTCGACGAAGGCCGCCGCCCGGCCGGCGTCATCGCCGCCGAAATGGCCGTGCTCGGCGTAGCTCGCCGGGTGGATGACGGCCTCCACGCCCGCAGGAAGGTGCCGCGCGAACCACGCCTCCACGGCCGCGCCCCGCTCCCGGCTGAAGCGCGAACTGGCGTTGACGATGCCGATCTTCAAGGCGGCTCCCCGGACTGTGCGCCTCTTCATAGTCCGGCGCGGGCGGGCGAACCAATCCCTTCCCCTCGCCCCGTTCCGCCTCTACTCAGCCTGCATGGCGAACGACTACTTCTTCTGCGGCGTCGGCGGCTCGGGCATGCTGCCGCTGGCGATGATCGTGCAGGCGCAGGGGAACCGCATCGCCGGCTCCGACCGCTCGCGCGACCAGGGCCGCACGCCGGAGAAATTCGCATGGCTGGAGGCGCACGGCGTCGCACTGCATCCGCAGGACGGCTCGGGCGTCGTCCGCCCGGACCAGATCGTCGTCGCCACCGGCGCGGTCGAGGACACGGTGCCCGACATCGGCGCGGCCAAGCGGGTCGGCGCCCGCATCCTCACCCGCCCCGAACTGCTCAGCCAGCTGTTCAACGCCGCCGGAACCTCGGTCGGCGTGGCCGGCACCTCGGGCAAGTCGACCATCACCGGCATGGTCGCCTGGATGCTGCACCGGGCCGGGCGCGCGCCGACGGTGATGAACGGCGCGGTGATGAAGAATTTCGTCGACGCCGACCACCCCTTCGCCAGCGCCCTCGTCGGCGGCCCGGACCTGTTCGTCTCCGAGGTCGACGAGTCCGACGGCTCGATCGCCCGCTACGACCCGACGGTGGCGGTGGTGTCCAACATCTCGCTGGACCACAAGTCGATGGAGGAGCTGCGCGACCTGTTCGGCGGCTTCACCGGCCGCGCCCGGACCGCCGTTCTCAACCTCGACAATCCCGAGACCGCGGCCCTGGCCCAGCGCATGGTCGAGACCGGCCGCGGCGACGCCGTCCTCACCTTCGCCCTCGGCAACGACGCCGCCGACCTCTCGGCCCACGATCTGGAGCCGCTGGTCACCGGCGTCCGCTTCCAGCTGGCCGAACGCGCCTCGGGCGCCCGCCGCTCCGTGACCCTCGCCGTCCCCGGAGCCCACAACGTCGCCAACGCCCTGGCCGCCCTCGCCGCCGTCCGCGCCCTCGACGTCCCGCTGGACGAGGCCGTCGCGGCGCTCGAGACCTTCGCCGGCATCCGCCGCCGCATGGAGACCGTGGGAACCGCCGGCGGCGTGACCGTCATCGACGACTTCGCCCACAACCCCGACAAGATCGCCGCCACGCTGAAGACCCTGCACGCCTTCGACGGCCGCCTGCTGGTGCTGTTCCAGCCGCACGGCTTCGGGCCGCTGAAGCTGATGCAGCGGGAGTTCATCGAGGGCTTCGCCGGCCTTCTGCGCCCCGACGATGTGCTGCTGATGCCCGAGCCGGTCTATTACGGCGGCACCACCGACCGCTCGGTCAGCTCCGGCGACATCGCCGAAGGCGTCCGCGCGGCCGGCCGCCACGCCGAGGCGCTGCCGACCCGCGAAGCCTGCGGCGACCGCCTGGTCGAACTGGCCCGCCCTGGCGACCGCATCGTGGTCATGGGCGCCCGCGACGACACCCTGTCCGCCTTCGCCGCCGACCTGTTGGCGCGGCTGGGGTGAACCCTTCCGCCGCCGGGGTATTGTAGCGCTTCATGCTCCAGGTCCCCCCGCCCCCCGAACTGCCCGAGGTCGTCGTCACCGGCGCCCGCCTGCCGCCCGCCGCCTCCGAGGCCGCCTTCTCGGTGATCCGGCTGGACGACGAGGACCTGCGCGACCAGCAGCGGCTGGACGAGGCCCTGCGCGCCGTCCCCGCCGTCTCCCTGTTCCGCCGCACCTCCAGCCTCTCGGCCAACCCCACGACCCAGGGCATCTCGCTTCGCGCCATCGCGCCCTCGGGGGCCGGCCGCACTCTCGTCACCCTCGACGGCGTGCCGCTGAACGACCCCTTCGGCGGCTGGGTGATCTGGTCGCAGGCGCCGACGGAGAGCCTGTCAGGGCTCGACATCGTACGCGGCGCAGGGGCCGGGCCGTACGGGTCCGGGGCCCTGACCGGCGTGATCCAGCTGCGCGAACGCGATCAGGGCGGGGCCCTCGACGCCTCGCTTGCCGAGCACGGCGGCGCCCGACTGTCCGCCTCGGGCGGCGACCGCTTCGGCGACGTCCGTCTGGTCGGCTCCGCCCTCTACGAGACCAGCGACGGCTACGTTCCGGTGCGCGGACCGGCCGCCGGCGCCGCCGACACGCCGCTGGATCTGGAGGTCATGAGCGCGGCCCTGCGCGCCGACCTGCCGGCCGGCCCCGCCGTGGTCTCGCTGCGCGCCTCGGCCTTCGAGGAGAACCGCGGCTCGGGCCTTGCCGGGACCAACGCCACGGCCAGCGGAAACGCCCTGTCGGCCACCGCCGCCGTCCAGCCCTCGGCCGATCGCCCCGGCTGGCGATTACAGGCCTGGCGACGCGAGAGCGATCTGGTCAACAGCTCGGCCGCCGTCGCCGCCGACCGGGCCTCGACCACCCCCGCCAACGACCAGTTCGAGACCCCGGCCATCGGCTGGGGCCTGAACGCCGCCCTGCGCCATGTGATCGTCAGCGGCGTCGCCCGCGTCGAATGGGAGCTGGGCGCCGACGCCCGCCGCTTCGAGGGCGAGACCCGCGAGCGCTTCCGCTACATGGCTGGCGAGTTCACCCGCGGCCGCGTCGCCGGCGGCGAGAGCTCGGTGGCCGGCCTCTACGCCGAGGGCTCGTGGGCCTCCGGCCCGTGGCTGGTCGCCGGCGGCCTGCGCGCCGACCGCTGGGAGAACCGCGACGGCGTCCGCCGCGAGTTCGACCTTGCGGACGGCTCCCCGACGGTGGACGAGACCGACCCGGCCCGCTCCGGCGAGGTGGTCAGCGCCCGCCTCGCCGCGCGCCGTCAGCTGGTCGGGGGCCACGCCGTCCGCGCCGCCGCCTACTCAGGCTTCCGCCCGGCCACCCTCAACGAGCTGCACCGCCCGTTCCGGGTCGGCAACGACCTGACCGAGGCCAACGCCGCACTCGAACCCGAGCGTCTGCGGGGCGTCGAGCTGGGCTGGAGCTGGACCGACGGCCGCGCCGCCGTGTCCGCCACCCTGTTCCGCAACGAAATCGACGACGCCATCGTCAACGTCACCCTCGCGGAGGGGCCCGGGACCTTTCCCCGCGCCGGCTTCGTCCCCGCCGGCGGCGTGCTGCGCCAGCGCCAGAACGCCGGGACGATCACGGCCACGGGCATCGAAACCGAAGCCCGCCTGCGGGTCACCGACGCCCTGTCCCTGCGCGCCGCCGCCGCCTTTACCGATGCGGAGGTCGACGGCGGGAGCGCCGCGCCCCAGCTGACCGGCCTGCGCCCCGCCCAGGCCCCGCGCTGGAGCGCCGTCGCCGGCCTCGACTGGCAGGCGACCGACCGACTGAGCCTCGCCGCCGACCTGCGCTGGGAGAGCGACCGCTTCGAGGACGACCTCAACAGCCGCGTGCTGGAAGGCGCCCTGACCGCCGATGTGCGCGCCGACTGGACGGTGCGGCCGGGCGTCGATCTCTACCTCGCCGCCGACAATCTGTTCGACGAGGCGGTCGAGGTGTCGGAGACCGGAACGGGCGTGGCCGGCTACGGTCCGCCCCGCACCCTGCGGCTCGGCGTCAGACTGTCGCGCTGATCCGGGACGCCCCTATATTGCAAATCGTTCGCAGGTTCGGCACAAGCCGTGCCGTGACCGACGCCGCCACGCCCGCCCGGCCCCCAAAGGCCCTCAACGCCAGACGCTCGTTCTGGCTCAAGCAGCTGCATCAGTGGCACTGGATCTCGGCCGCGGTCAGCCTGGTCGGCCTGCTGCTGTTCACGGTCACGGGCATCACCCTCAACCACGCCGCCCAGATTCCGGCTGCGCCGGTGACCGCTGAAACCACCGCCGAGCTGCCCGCCCCCCTGCTGGAGCGCCTCGCCGCCTTGCCGGACGAGACCACGGCCCCTGTCCCCGAGGCGGTGGCGCGCTGGGCCGCCGGCGCCCTCGACGTCCAGATCGCCGGGCGCCCGACCGAGACCACCGCCGAAGAGATCTACGTCGCCCTGCCCGAGCCCGGCGGCGACGGCTGGCTGACCATCGACCGCGCCACCGGCGAGGCCCTGCGCGAGCGCACCACCCGCGGCTGGGTGGCCTACCTCAACGACCTGCACAAGGGCCGCAACACGGGACCGGTCTGGTACTGGTTCATCGACGTCTTCGCGGTCGCCTGCCTGATCTTCGCCGTCACCGGTCTGGGCCTGACCTGGATGCACGCGCGCCAGCGTCCCTCGACCTGGCCGCTGGTCGGCCTCGGCCTGCTGATCCCCGCCGTCATCGCCCTGCTGTTCATTCACTGACGCCGCACGAGAGCCTCCCATGCGCAAGCTGACCCTCGCCACCGCCGCAGCCGTCGCCGGCGCCGTCGCGACCCCGGCCGCGGCCGCCGACCTGAACGTCTCGATCGAGATTCCCCGCCTGTCGGTGGCGGCCTACCACCGCCCCTATGTCGCGGTGTGGATCGAGCGCCCGGACAACACCGCCGTGCGCACCCTGGCGGTCTGGTACGAGGTCTCCAACGTCGCCGAGGGCAAGGACTGGCTGAAGGACATGCGCACCTGGTGGCGGCGCGGCGGCCGGTCCCTGACCCTGCCCGCCGACGGCGTCTCCAGCGCCACCAAGGCCCCCGGGACCCACGCCGTCCGGGTCTCCGGCGCCCGCCTGTCGAACCTGCCCGCCGGCGACTACGTGCTGGTCGTCGAGGCGGCGCGCGAGCTGGGCGGCCGCGAAGCCGTCCGCGTGCCCTTCCGCTGGGGGGCGCCGAACAGCGGCCGCGCCTCCGGCTCCACCGAACTCGGCGCCGTCGCCGTCACCGTCACCCGCTAGAGGAAGTCGCCATGAAGAAGTCCCTCGCTCTGGTCGCGGCCCTTGCCGCCCTCGCCCTGCCGATGTCGGCCCAGGCCCACCGCGCCTGGCTGGCCCCGACCTCGACCGTCCTGTCCGGGACCGACGCCTGGGTCGGCTTCGACGCCGGCATGTCCAACGGGGTCTTCATCCCCGACCACGCCGCCATGAACATGGCCGGCCTGGTCATCACCGCGCCGGACGGCTCGACCGCCCAGGCCGAGAACATGATGCGCGGCCGCTACCGCACCACCTTCGACCTGCACCTGACCCAGCCGGGCACCTGGAAGGTGGCCAACGTCACCAACGGCGTCATGGCCACCTACAAGGAGAACGGCGAGGAGAAGCGCTGGCGCGGAACCGCCGCCGACTTCCCGGGCGCCATCCCCGCCGGCGCCACCGACGTCGTCGCCACCCGCACCTCGAACCGCATCGAGACCTTCGTCACCCTCGGCGCCCCGACCGACACCGTCTTCACCAACCCCGCCGAGGGTCTGGTCCTGATCCCGGTGACCCATCCCAACGACCTGGTCGCCGGGGAAGACGCCACCTTCAAGCTGTCGATCGACGGCGTCGCCGCCGCCGGCGTCGAGGTCACCGTGGCCCGCGGGGGCACGCGCTATCGCGACAATCCGGACGAGATGACCGTGACCACCGGCGCCGACGGCGCCTTCACCGTCACCTGGCCCGAGCCGGGCATGTACTGGCTGAACGCCACCGTCCGCACGCCCGCCCAGGGCGACACCCTGGCGACCAACGCCCAGTACGTCGCCGTCATGGAAGTCCTGCCCTGAGCGGCCCCGCCGACAACCGGGTGCTGATCCCGACCCATGGCCGGACGCCGACCCTTCCGGCCGGGTCGACGATCGTCGACCTGTCGGGCGAGACCATGGGCACGACCTGGTCGGTCCGCCTTGTGCCGCCGCCCGGTCTGTTGACCGAAACCGTGCGCGAGGCGGTGGAGGCGGAGCTGGGTCGCCTCGTCGCCTGCTTCAGCCACTGGGACCCGCGCGCCGAGCTGGCGCGCTTCAACAGCGCCCCGCCGGGGTTCTACGCCGTGTCCGAGCCGTTCTGGACCGTGCTCAACGCGGCCATGGACTTCGCCGACGACACCGACGGAGCGGTCGACCCGACGCTGGGCGCCCTCGTCGACCTGTGGGGCTTCGGCCCGCCCGGACCCCGTCCGGCCGGCGACCTTCCGACCGAGGCCGAAATCTCCGAGGCCCTGACCCGCTGCGGCTGGCAGGGCCTACGCCTCAACCGGCCGATGCGCGCCGTGCAACAGATAGGCGGCGTGAAGCTGGACCTGTCCGGCATCGCCAAGGGTCACGCCGTCGACTGCGTCTCCGACCTGCTGACCGGCTTGGGCGCCACCCACCATCTCGTCGAGATCGGCGGCGAGCTGCGCGGCCGCGGCGTCAAGCCGGACGGCCGCCCCTGGTGGGTCGAACTGCAGCAGGCCCCCGGCGCCCCGGGACCGCGCACCCTGGCCGCCCTGTTCGACCTCGCCGTGGCCACCTCGGGTGACTGGGTGCGCGGCTTCGAGCACGAGGGCCGTCGCTACGCCCACACCCTCGACGGCCGCACCGGACGACCTGTCGACAACGGCGTCGCCTCGGTGACAGTGCTCGCCGACACCGCCCTGCGCGCCGACGCCATGGCCACGGCCCTGACCGTCATGGGACCGGTCGACGGCGGGGCCTTTTGCGAAGCCCTCGACATCGCCGCCGCCTTCGTCGTGCGCGGGCCCGACGGGGCCCTGAACGAGACCGTCACCCCGGCGTACGCAGCCATGCTGAACGAGGCGGTGTGACCTCCGATCCGTCCCGCTGGTTCTGGGCCCTCGTCGCCGTAGCGCTGTGGGTCGGGCTGGTCGGCCTGATCGCCTGGCTGTCTC
>JAEZIH010000214.1 GCA_023416055.1 Pseudomonadota bacterium
GACGCCGGCGCCGGCGTCGTAGGCGGCGGACAGGCGGCCGGTGGTCTTCGAGCCGAAGTCGTCGGTGGCGTCGTGGCGCAGGGCGCCGGTCAGGCTGAGGCGTTCGACCGGCTTCACCCGCCCAATGGCGAAGGCGGAGGTGGTCCCCAGTTCGCCGGTCAGACCGGTCGAGAGCCGGCCCTCCGTATCCTCGCGTTCGGCGCCGAGGACGAAGTCGACGCCGCGGGCGGTCCCTTCCGCCTGCCAGCGCCACGCGCGACGGGAGGCGTCGAAGACGGAGGGGAGGTCGGAGACGGTCTCGCGGTCCAGCTGATGGACGGCGAGGCTGAGCCGGTGGTCGAGGCCGAGGGCCGAGAGGCTCAGGCGGGCGACGCCGGACCACTGCTCGCTCATCTGCCGGTCCGGTGTGTCGGCGAGGGTGAAGGCGGGGGCGGGGTAGCCGTCGAGATCGACCTCGGCGTCGGTCCAGCGCAGCGAGCCGTCCACCGAGACAGCCGGCGAGAGGGCATAGCGGCCCTTGGCTCCGACGGTGGTCGAGGTCAGGCCGTCGCGCTCGGCGGCGCCGTCGCGGGCGTCGGCGGCCGAGATTCCGTCGGCGGACGTGTGGGCGACCCAGGCGGAGAGGGCGCGGTCCTGGTCCGCCGTCCCGACCACCAGCCGGCCGCGGCGCGAGCCGAAGGCGCCGGCCTCGAGGTCCAGATCGAGGCCGTCGGTCTCGCGCGTGGTGAAGGCGATCACCCCGCCGATGGCGTCGGAGCCCCACAGCGAGGACTGCGGCCCCGACAGCACCTCGATGCGGTCGACGTCGGCGAGGTCGAAGCCGCCGAAGTCGAAGCTTCCGTTGACCTCAGCCGGGTCGTTGACGGGCACGCCGTCGATCAGGACCAGGGTCTTGCCCGGACCGGCGCCGCGCATGCGCACCTGGGCGACGCCGCCGAAGGCGCCCGAGCGCACCACCGACACGCCGGGCACGTCGGAGAGGATGTCGGCGGCGAAGACGGCGCCGCGTCGATCGATCGTCTCGCGGTCGATGGCGCGGGCGCCGGGCGTCTGCTGGGCGATGGCCGGCAGGCGGGTGGCGGTGACCACCACCTCGTCCAGCGGATCGGCCGGGTCGTCGGACGTGCGCGCCTGGGCGGACAGGGGGAGAAGCACGGCCGCGGCCGTGGTCAGGAGAAGGGCTCGCTGCATGCGAAGGCTCCGTCGGTCGACGGGGCAGCGCGCCTCGGCGACGTGGCTGACGACCGGCCCGCCCGGAGGGGCGACGCTGGGACCGGGTCGTCACGACGGTTCACCGCGCCCCTGCCTGGTCCCGGACAGCGACGGACGACGTCGGCGGCCAGGTCTCCTGGCTTGCGGGTCGCTGAGCGAGGTCCACGCCTTCCCGGTTTCCCAGTGGCGCCGGGGCGAACCCCGGATCGGACGACGCTCTCGCCGCCTACAGTTGCGGGCACAGCCGCGGTGTTCGACCGCGTTCCCTTAACCGCCTGCGAAGCTTGTCGCAGGGCGCCGAAGCCTGTGCAAGACGCGCGTCTGCGGCTTGAGCGCGCGGGCAGCTTCCTTCACCCTGTCGCGCTCTCATGAACGCCCCGCTCGTCCATCCCCCCAAGGCCGCCGACCTGCCCTCCGCCGAGGGGGTCACGCCGGTCATGGCCCAGTTCCTGGCGGCCAAGGCCCAGGCGCCGGACGCCATCCTGTTCTTCCGCATGGGCGACTTCTACGAGCTGTTCTTCAAGGACGCCGAGATCGCCGCCTCGGCCCTGGGCATCACCCTGACCAAGCGGGGCAAGCACCAGGGCGAGGACATCCCCATGGCCGGGGTGCCGGTGCACGCGCTGGAGGGCTATCTGGCGCGACTGATCCGGCAGGGCTTCAAGGCGGCCATCTGCGAGCAGATGGAAGCGCCGTCGGAGGCGAAGAAGCGCGGCTCCAAGGCGGTGGTGAAGCGCGACATCGTGCGGGTGGTGACGCCCGGCACCCTGACCGAGGACAGCCTGCTGGACGCGCGCGGGGCCAACCGGCTGGCGGCGGTGTCGCTGCGCCGCGGCCGCGCCGCCGTGGCGGTGGTCGAGCTGTCGGCCGGCGAGGTCGACGTGGTCGCCTGCGCCGTCGAGGACCTGGCCGCGACCCTGGCCTCGTTCCGTCCGTCCGAGGTGCTGGTCCCCGACCGCCTGTTCGGCGACGAGGCGGCAAAGGGCGCGCTGGACGGTTCGGGCGGCGTGGTCCAGGCCCTGCCGCAGGCGCTGGCCGAACCGGTCGGGGCGCGGGCGCGGGTGGAGCGGCTGTACGGAGTCGCCTCGCTGGACGGATACGGCGCCTTCGAGGAGTGCGAGGTCTCGGCGCTGGGCCTGATCGCCGCCTATCTGGAGACCACCCAGGCCGGCAAGGTCCCGGCCCTGTCGCCGCCGCGCCGCTCGGGCGACAGCGGCTATCTGGCCATCGACCCGGCTACGCGGCTGAGCCTCGAGATCGACCGAACACAGAGGGGCGAGCGCGACGGCTCGCTGCTGGCCTGCATCGACCGCACGGTGACCGCCGGCGGGGCGCGGGCGCTGGCGGAACGCATCGCCCGGCCGCTGCGCGATCCGACCGCGATCAACCACCAGCTCGACGCCGTCGACTGGCTGCTGGAGCGCCGCGACCTGAGGCGCGACCTGCGCGAGGCGCTCAAGGCGGCGCCGGACGTGGCGCGGGCGGTGTCGAGGCTGGCGCTCGGCCGGGGC
>JAEZIH010000244.1 GCA_023416055.1 Pseudomonadota bacterium
GGGCTGGATACGCGCATCGGGGCCCTGACCGAGAATTTCGACCGGCGCCTGACCGCCTTCGCCGAGCTGCAGCAGAAGGTCGGGACCGACCTCGCCGACGGCCAGCACAAGCGGCTGGCCGAGACCAACAAGGCGGTCGGCGATCTGACGAAGACCCTGGCCGAGCAGCAGCTCGAGGGCCGCAAGGCCATGGCGGCCGAACTGGACAAGGTCCGCACCACCCTGACCGCCAACATGGAGCAGCTGCGCAAGGAGAACGAGGCCAAGCTGGAGCAGATGCGCGCCACCGTGGACGAGAAGCTGCAGGCGACCCTCGACCAGCGGCTGGACGCCAGCTTCAAGCAGGTCTCCGACCGGCTGGAGTCGGTGCAGAAGGGGCTGGGCGAGATGCAGACCCTGGCCACCGGCGTCGGCGACCTGAAGCGGGTGCTGACCAATGTGAAGTCGCGCGGCACCTGGGGCGAGGTGCAGCTGGGCGCCCTGCTGGAGGACACCCTCAGCGCCGAGCAGTACGCCGCCCAGGTGGCCATCCGCCCGCGCAGCCCCGAGCGGGTCGACTTCGCCGTCCGCCTGCCCGGCCACGACGACCAGGGCCAGGTCTGGCTGCCGATCGACTGCAAATTCCCGCACGAGGACTACGCTCGCCTGCTGGCGGCGCAGGAGGCGGCCGATCCGGCCGCGGTCGAGCTGGCCGGCAAGGCGCTGGAGAAGGCGGTGGCGGCGCAGGCGAAGTCGGTGGCGGAGAAGTATATCCACCCGCCGCACTCGACGGACTTCGCCTACCTCTACCTGCCGACCGAGGGGCTGTTCGCGGAGATCGTGCGCCGCGACGGCTTCGTGGCCGACCTGCGGACGAAGTACCGGGTCGAGGTGGCCGGTCCCAGCAACCTGACCGCCCTGCTGAACAGCCTGCGCGTCGGCTTCCGCTCGCTGCAGATCCAGAAGAAGTCCAGCGAGGTGTGGACCGAGCTGGGCAAGGTGAAGACCGCCTTCGAGCGCTACGGCGACGCCCTGCACGCCGTCGACAAGAAGCTGGACGAGGCCAAGAACAAGGTCTCCGACGTCAGCCGCAAGCACACGGCCGTCATCCGCAGCCTTCGCAATGTCGAGGCCGTGCCGCTGCTCGGCGGCGAGGCGGAGCCGGAGCGGCTGCCCGCCCCGGCCGAGGACGTGGCGGCCGAATAGAAGCTGACAAGGGTGCTTGACACCCCAGCGGCGTGATGTAAAACACCCTTGTCATCACGACAGGGAGCCCTCGCATGAACGCCGGCGACAAGCCCAGACGGCCCTACGGCCTTGGAACCTATCTGCTGGTCGTGCTTGGCGTCGGGGTGATCGGGGCCGTCGTCGGCGGCGTCGCCGGGGCCTTCGGCGATACGCCCGGACCGGCGGGTCTGGCCATCACCGCCGCCTCCATCAGTCTCGCCATGGCTCTCGCCTTCGCCGCCTGCGTCTGGTGGTGGCGCGGCATCGACGAGGCGGCGCGCGAGGCCCACAAGTGGGCCTGGTGGTGGGGCGGCTCGGGCGGCATGGCGATCGGCATCGTCCTGTTCAGCGTTCTCTCCCTGCGCGGCGAGGACGTGGCCCCCGCCGAGATCGGCGCCAGCGCGCCCGACCTGCTGGTCACCGGCGCCTGGACCATCCTGCTGTTCCAGCTGGCCGGCTACAGCGTCGCCTGGGCCGTCTGGTGGCTGAAGCACCGCTAGGAGGCGCAGGATGAACAACCGCCTCAAGGTGCTGCGCGCCGAACGCGACTGGAGCCAGGCCGACCTGGCCGAGCGGCTCGGCGTCTCGCGCCAGACCGTCAACGCCCTCGAGACCGGCCGCTACGACCCCTCCCTCCCCCTGGCCTTCCGCATCGCCCGCGTCTTCGGCCAGCCCATCGAATCCATCTTCCTCGACGCCGAGTGATGCTCCGTTCCAACCCCTCCCCCAAGGACCCGACATGACCCTCAAGAAGCGCCTCAAGACCACTGCCGCGACCCTCGGCCGCCTGAGCCTCGGCGCCGTCCTGGGCCTTGGCCTCGCCGCCGCGGTGCTCGCGCCCGGAAGGTCCCTGGCCCAGGCCGCCGTTCAGGCCGAACCCGCTGCTCCGGCCCTCCGCGCCGTCGTGCCCGCCGAGGGCGCCGGTCCCGGCCTCTGGGTGGTCACCGACGAGGACTCCGTCATCTATCTGTTCGGCACCGTCCACGTGCTGCGGCCGACCACCGCCTGGGGCTCGGCGCGGGTTGACGCGGCCTTCGACAGCGCCTCCGAGATCTGGTTTGAAATCTCCAATCCGGATGACCAGGCGGCGATGATGCCGATCATCCAGCAGCACGGCATGGATCCGGCCCGGCCGCTCTCCAGCCTGCTCACCGCCGAGGAGATCGCCAAGCTCGACGAGGTGGCGAAGATCATGGGGGCCAGCGCGGCCCAACTCGACGTGCTGCGGCCCTGGCTCGCCGCCCTGACCCTGCAGATGGCCCCGCTCGCCAAGGCCGGCTACGACCCGCAATCGGGCGTCGAGCTGATCCTCAAGGCCCGCGCCGAGGCCGCAGGCAAGCCGGTCAAGGCCTTTGAAACCATCGATGAGCAGGTCCGCATCCTGGCCACCATGCCCGAGGAGGTTCAGCTCAAGATGCTCCGCGCCTCGCTTGAGGACTTCGACGAAGCGACCGCCACGCTCGACAGGATGGTGGAGTCCTGGGCCGCCGGCGACGCGGCCGCGCTGGATCAGGTCATCGTCGAGGAGATGAAGGTCGACACCCCGGAGATCTACGAAGCGCTGCTGGTCCGCCGCAACCGGAACTGGGCCGACCAGATCCAGACCCTGCTCGAGGGTTCGGGCACTGTCTTCATCGCCGTCGGCGCCGGTCACCTGGTCGGCGAGGACAGCGTCCAGGCCATCCTCGAAAGCCGCGGCGTCGAGGTCGGCGAGGCCCCGGCGAACTGATCGGGCGGCCCGCCTGACGAAACCGGCCCGGCGTCCTCGCGGCGCCGGGCCTTTTCTTTTCCGCAGCCCCGTCTATGTTCCGCGCCCTGCCGGGCCCACGCCTGCGCGGCCGTAGTTCAGAGGTAGAACGTCAGCTTCCCAAGCTGAATGTCGCGGGTTCGATTCCCGCCGGCCGCTCCAGCCGCCCCCGCGGGGGCGCTGCGCGGCCTCCCCCCCCCAGTCTTGCAATGGCCGGAGAAGGCCCCGGATGATCAGCCCGGTCGACGAAGACTGGCCCAGGCGTCAGGACCCATGTCGGCCCTCCACAAAGAAAAAAGGGCGGAGCCGCGAGGCCCCGCCCTTCTTCTTCTTGCGTCCTCCGCCGGATCAGGCGGGGGTGCTGGCCTGCGGCCGGGCCACGTTGCCGTCTTCCTGGCCGCGGTCCGTCAGGTCCGGGCCCGGATGGTTGTCCGGGTCGTTGGCCCCGTGCGACCAGCCTTTGATGAAGAAGCTGATCACGATGAACAGCACGCCGATCGCCATGCCGCCCCAGCCCAGCTTCTCGAACACCTCGAGCGAGGTGCGCAGGGCCAGGCCGGGATCCAGCACCTGACCGCCGACGGTCTCGGTGCCGGCCAGGCCGGCGATCCAGCCGCCCACGTACTGGGCGATCGAGCTGGCCAGGAACCACACGGCCATCATGAAGCTGACCACCTTGGGCAGGGACAGCTTGGTGATCTCCGACAGGCCCACAGGCGACAGGAACAGCTCGCCCAGGGTGTGGAACATGTAGAGCAGGCCCAGCAGCAGGATCGGCATCCGGAAGGCGGAGTCAGCCATGCCCGCGCCCCACACCACGATCATGAAGCCCAGACCGACCTGCAGCAGGCCGAGGCCGAACTTCATGGTCGGGTTGGGATCGAGATTGCGCTTGGCGAGGAAGGCCCACAGCGCCGCCATGATCGGGGCGAAGATCAGAATGAAGCCGGCGTTGAACGACTGGGTCTGCGCCGCCGTCACGGTGGCGTCGATCCAGAAGCCCGAGGGCGTGATGCCCGCCGCCTGCAGCTGCGCCGGCGTGCCGACCGTGATGCCCAGGAACTGGAACGCCGTCGGCGTCAGGCTCAGGTCGACGTTGCGGTCGGCGAACAGGTTCAGCGAGGTGCCGGCCTGTTCGAACAGGGTGAAGAACACCACCGAGCCGAAGATCAGAACCACCGCCAGCATCATGCGCTCGCGCTGGACCTTGTTCTCGCAGACCTTGATGATCACCCAGGCGATGAACGCCAGCGAGGCCAGGGTCGCCAGGCCGAGGACCCAGCCGACCACGGCGTTGCGCTGGACCAGGAACCAGACGAGGCCCACACCCAGCACGCTCAGCAGATAGATCGACCATTCGCGGTTGATCGGCCCCAGCAGCGGCTTCTTGAGGTTGGCGCCCTCGGGCGGCTCGCCCTTGCCCTGCAGCAGCGGCTTGCCGAGCACGAACACCACCCAGCCCAGCGCCATGCCGATGCCGGCGAGGCCGAAGCCGGCCCACCAGCCGACCGTCTGGCCGAGGTAGCCGCACAGCACCGCCGCCCAGAAGGCGCCTAGGTTGATGCCGTAGTAGTAGAGGGTGAAGCCGGAATCCCGGCGTGGATCCCCCTGCGGATACAGCTGGCCGACGATGGTCGAGATGTTCGGCTTCAGGAAGCCGACCCCCATGATGATGAGCGACACCGCCAGGTAGAAGACGTTCACCCCCGCCAGGTCGCGGGTCTTGGTGATGGTGTACTCGCTGGTCGGAATCACCGCCGGCAGGGTCGAGGTCGCCGGCAGGCCCTGGATGGCCAGGCCGTTCTCGGCCGGGGCGAAGGCGTATTTCTGGCCGTCGACGACGATGCCCACGTCACGGGCGGCGCCGCGGCCATCGGCCTGGATCTCGTAGGTCGTGCCCGCGTAGGTCAGGGTCTCCGTGGCCGGACGGCCCTCGAAGGCCATCATGCCGTGACCGGCCACCAGCAGCAGGGCGCCGAAGGCGACCGCCTTGCGCGTGCCGATGAAGCGGTCGGCCATGATGCCGCCGATCAGCGGAAGCAGGTACACCAGCGAGGTGTAGGAGCCGTAGGTCGACGAGGCCGTGGCGTCGTCGAACAGGAAATGCTGGGTCAGGAAGAAGATCAGGATGCCGCGCATCCCGTAGTAGGAGAACCGCTCCCACATCTCGGCGAAGAACAGGATGATCAGCCCGCGCGGGTGGTTCTTCAGGATCTGCAGCAGGACGGGAATGCCCGTCAGCAGCGTGATGATCAGACCGGCGATGATGACGATGTTCATCGGACACCTCCCCCAAATCGCCGGGCGCGGGGCCCGGCAGAAGCGCGCAGGGCGCTTCCCTTATCCGTCATTTGCAACGGCTCACTCCCGACAATTGCTGCGCCCCACCTGACGCGCGAAGGCGCATAAGCAGCACGGCAGGCAAGACCGGACAAGGGTTAAGGATAAATTGGCCGTGATGCCGCCTTACTTGCCGACG